>JAPLEC010000254.1 GCA_026391515.1 Bacteroidia bacterium
AGGCAATCTCCATTGCTGATACAGGAGCTGTCAAAGAAGGAGATGTAGGAGCGGGGAGAGGCACATCGTGCCTGGGATTTAAAGGAGGTATTGGCACTTCTTCCAGAAAATTGCCTGGATCGAGAGGCGGTTATACAATTGGAGTTCTGGTACAGACAAATTTTGGAGGCATCCTTCAGATAAATGGTGTGCCAGTCGGGATAGTGTTGGAGAAGTATAAATTCAGGGGAATAAAAGATGAATATAAAGGAGATGGCTCCTGCATGATAGTAATAATGACTGATGCCCCGTTAAGTCCGAAAAACCTGAAAAGACTTGCAGCACGATCAATATTTGGCATCGCAAGAGCAGGAGGTATTGCCTCGAACAGCAGCGGTGATTTTGCAATCGCAGTCTCGACAGCAAAAGATATCAGGATTCCTTTTTCATCAGATTCGATGTATGAAGAATCAAAGGTTTTGAGAAATGATAACCTGGATATTCTGTTTGAAGCTGTCATTGAAGCGACAGAAGAGGCAATTATTAATTCCTTGTTTGCAGCTGAGACAATAACCGGAAAAGGCAATGTGAAGGTCGAAGCATTACCGGTGGAAAAAACTCTGGAGATTTTAAGGAAATACAACAGGTTGAAATAGAAAAATATTTCAATTAAAATATAGCAACAGAATATTTCTGTACACATTGCATTTGAATAAGATTATTTGATAAATCAGTTTTGTTCTATGATCAGATTTGATAGGTTAATATTCAAATTATTATTCGGATTGGCAATTCCGGTTCTTTGCTTTTTAATTTTCTGGTGGACAACATTAATATTTACACAAAATGAGAAAATAATAATGATTGTCTCATTATCAGGCTTATGCCTTGGATTATTAATTGATTTTCTTATTATTTTATTTTTCAAGCCTGACATTTTTAAATTATCAAAGCCGGTTCTGGTAATAATATATTTGTTTTACAATGCCTGGCTTTTTGGATTTTTCATGGGAGTGCCGGTCTTTCATTTGGCTCTGGGAGTAATTGCCGGCTTTTATTGGGTGAGAAGATTGATTTATCAAAATGAAATTAAGGATTATAAGAGAGAAATTCAGCGGACTTCATTATTTACATCAACCGTGATCGGAGTCGTATGTTTGTTTTCAGCAGTAATAGCCCTGATCAGTAAGTCGACACCAAGTGATCTGAAGGGAATGTTTCATTTATCATTTGATATTTCATTGCCATTATTGACAGCTTCTATTATTGCAGGAGGGATATTCTTAGTTATTGTACAGTATTATTTAACGAAAATTGTGATGGAGCTGACATTGAAATCCAATCATAAAAATGTATTCTGACATAAGCCGGAATAGTTGTCTTATTAAATCAGCTATGCGCAATTCCCCTGGCTCCACCTCCGGATAAAACCAGGCTTACATTTTTCTTCATATTATAATGAATAAAATTCAGTTAAAGGTAAGAACATTTTGTTCGCTCTCACCCTGTTTTTATACCCCTGAACTTTAAAAATTGCAACGAGTTAAAACAGTTCTATTTTAAATATTTCTCAAGAAACTGATCCTGTTCCCAGAGCAGATGCAGAATATTTTCTTTTGCAGCATATCCATGACTCTCTTTTGGCAGCAATACCATTCTGACTGGGGCGCCTAATCCTTTCAAGGCCTGGAAGTAGCGTTCGGTCTGCAGTGTAAAAGTTCCCGGGTTATTATCCGCGTCACCATGAACCAGAAGGAGCGGCGTTTTCATTTTTTCTGCATTCATGAACGGAGACATGGTATTATATACTTCCGGTGCATCCCAGTAATTTCTTTGTTCACTCTGGAAACCGAATGGAGTCAGAGTTCTGTTATATGATCCGCTTCTGGCAATACCGCAGGCAAAAAGGTTGGAATGGGTTAACAGGTTTGCAGTCATGAAGGCTCCGTAAGAATGACCTCCCACCGCTACCTTTTTGGGGTTGATATATCCCAGTTTATTTACTGCGTCAATCGCAGCTTCAGCATTTGAAACCAATTGTTCGATGAAATTATCGTTGGGTTCGGTAGTCCCTTCACCTACAATTGGGAACGAAGCATTATCTAAAACAACATACCCTTTTGTTACCCAATAGACAAAAGAACCATAATTAGGATAGGTGAATTGGTTTGGATTCAGATCACTTTGCCCTGCACTGTTTTTATCTTTATATTCTAACGGATAAGCCCAGATCAGCAATGGTAATTTTTCTTTTTTAGCAGTATCATAACCTACAGGCAGGTATAATGTTCCGGATAATTCAACACCATCTTTCCTGTTATACTTAATCACTTCTTTATAGACATTTTTAATACTTTCAAAAGGATTTCTAAAATATGTAATTTGGGTCAGTTTTCCTTTAGCCTTTATATTTCTCAAAAAGTAATTAGGAAACTCATTACTTGATTGAATCTGAACTAATACATCACCTTTTTTTATATCTACAATCGAAAGCAAATCTTCCTTTTTATCCTTATATGTAGATTGATACAGGCGTTTTGTTTTTAAGGATGTCAGATTGATCTCATCGATAAACGGGAATTGACCCTCTTTCGAGAAGCCATCTCCAATTAAATAAGCATTATCCTTTTCAATTAAGAGAGCATATCTGCCAAACAGGTTCTTTTTGGTTTCAAAGTTGCCCGGATCAGAATAAATATCCTGGTAATTACGGTCATATATTACTTTCGGGTTTCGATTAAAGACTGAAGGATTTATAATATAGGTCTTCACATTACGTGTATCATAACACTGATCAAAACCTATAGCAATTTTATTGTTGCCCCAGATAATTCCAGCAAACCGCTGCTGGGTTTTAAATAAGGAAGTTGCCACAGAAGTGAAAGGAGTATTCCAGAGGAAAACCTCGTCCCTGAATTCAACCTTATTAGCTTTATCACCTTCATCAAGGGCAACAACATAGTACAAAGTTGAGGGTTCATCGTTCCTCCAGCTCATATTTCTTTTTCCCTTTGGAGCTGAATCAAATCCTTTTGGTATATTTTCAATCAAAGGAACCTCATTAACCACCTTTATCTCATTCCCTTTAATGTCATACACAATGGATTTTTGGGGGAATCGGTAATAAGGAA
>JAPLEC010000334.1 GCA_026391515.1 Bacteroidia bacterium
GATCCTTTTTAAGCTCTGTAAGTGATTTGTCAATTTCTTCCGTTACCTTGACAGTATTGCCGCCCGATTGTTTCTGGACGAATAATGCCATCCCTTTTGACCCGTTAATCTTTGTATCAAGTTTTGATTCACGGATCGTATCGCGGACTTCAGCTACATCTTTAAGATAAACATTGTTCCCGTTAAAGCTGCTTACTACAATATTCTTAACAACTTCACTTTCAGGAAATTCGCCTTGTATACGCAGAGGATAATCGGTCTTGCCCATCTCGATATACCCTGCCGGCATATTCATGTTTTCGGCTCTCAATATATTCCCTATCTGTTCAATGGAAAGGTTGTAAGCCTCCATTTTCCGAGGATCAACATCAATGTAAATCTTCCTGCCAGGTACTCCTGACAATCCTACTGATCCTACACATTCAATCCTTTTCAGTGGATTAACAATCTTTTCATTTAATATTTTTTCAAGTCCATTATAGCTTTCCTTTGCAGTTATAGTATAAAAAACAATAGGCATCATGCTTGTGTTGAACTTGATAATTGAAGGTTTCTCACAATCATTCGGCAGATAACGTTCAACAAACCCGAGGGTGCTTCTTATGTCGTTTGATGCCTCATCGAGGTTTGTTCCATACTCAAATTGCAGAAAGAGTACGGATATTGCATCACTTGATGTGGATGTCAGCTCTTTAAGATTACTTATTGAGTTTAAGGAATTCTCCAATGGTTTTGTCACATTCGCTTCAATATCTGAAGCACTGGCCCCTGAATATGTAGTATATACCACAACATAAGGCAGTTCCATTTCTGGGTAAAGATCAATAGGTAACTGAACCAGAGAATAGATCCCCATAACTATCAGGGCAACAAATATCAGGATAGTTGTTACCGGTCTCTTTACGGAAGTACTATAAATACTCATTTTTTTATAATTGAAATTCTGGAAATTACTTCGTTACTTCTAACTTATCACCGTTAATAAGCTTTGCCTGACCTTCAGAGACTAGCTTATCGCCTTCCTTAATATTGTCTGAAATGATTTCAAGCTGGTCATCAAATCGTTTTCCAAGGATGACTTCTATTCTTTCAGCAACGTTATTCTTTTCAAGGAAAACATACCTTGTGTTGGTGCCCTCCTGAATCATTACTGTACCTGCCGGAACGACAAAAGTCTCAACCTCACCCAGATACATAGATACTCTTACAAACATTCCAGGTTTAAGCAGATCATTTCTGTTAGGAAGCTCAAGTTCTGCAATAAATGATCTTGTTCCTGAATTGACAGTTGGTGCTATCCGGTAAACCGTAGCAGAGAAAGTTTCGTTTTTATAAACATCAACTGCAACTGCAGCTTTCATACCTTTTTTAATAAGCGGATAATATTGTTCCGAGATGCTGACATTAATTTTCAGCGGATTGACCTGCATAACAGTTACCACAGCAGCTCTTCCGTATGTCGTCGTCGGAGAACCCGAATACATTTCACCATCTTCAAAGTATTTTCCGGTTACAATTCCAAAAAATGGTGCTCTTAACAATGTATTCTGTTCCATGAAATCAACGTTAGTTTTAGTAACATCATACTGGGTTTTCATCTGGTCGTACTGTTGCTGTCTTGCACTTCC
>JAPLEC010000002.1 GCA_026391515.1 Bacteroidia bacterium
TCGTAAAGGCCAAAAAGTTTGGTACCTAGACGGCAAAAAATGCGCCATACCCTCCTTGCACCGTGACAACCTACTGGCTAAAGTACCGGGACTCTGCCCGGTGCTTGCGTCGGGTAACGCAACCTCCCTTTATTGCCGGGCCGTCAGACTGTCTAAAAACCTACCTTTTTTGTTGATAACTATGAGGCTGATGATTCTTCAAAAAACTGTGGCTTTTGTATCTTAACTACATGAAATTCATACAAGGACATAACAGAAACCAGACTCATCTTTTCCCTGTTTCACTGGAACAATCCATTGACCCTGAAAATGAAGTCCGGATAATTGACCTTTTTGTGGAAAGTCTTACTCTTAAAAATTATGGATTCAGAATAGACTTTCCCGAAAATGGTCGTCCGGCATATCATCCTTCTGATTTACTTAAGCTATTCATTTACGGGTACATGAATAAGGTCCGGTCGACCCGGGATCTGGAAAAAGAGTGCAAACGGAATATTGAAGTAATGTGGCTTTTAAATTGCCTCAAACCTGATCATAACACAATTGCCAATTTCAGGAAGGATAATCCTAAAGCCATCAAAAAAGTATTCCGTGCTACGGTTCAGATTGCAAAACATTTTGACCTTATCGGGGGAAAGCTTATTGCCGGTGACAGCACCAAACTGCGGGCGCAAAACAGCAAGAAGAACAACTACAATCAGGCTAAGATAGACCGCCATATAGCCTACATTGATAACAAGCTTGAGGAGTATACCAGGGCACTGGCTGAAAACGATGGAGACAACCGGCAACAGATAGAGGATGAGATTGACAAGCAACAGAAGAGAAAAGACAATTACCGAAATCTCGAAAAGCAGCTTAAAGAATCCGGAGAAGCCCAGATTTCAATATCTGATCCTGAGAGCCGGCAGATAATGATCCGTAATAACATCACGGAAGTAGCATATAATGTACAAACTACCATTGACTCAATGAATTGTATTCCCATCGACTACAAGGTAACCAACCAGAACGACAGCAAGGCGATGGGGAACATGATTCAAAGAGCCAAAAGCATTCTGAGGACAAATGAATTTACAGCCCTATATGATAAAGGTTTTCATACCGGTTCAGAATTAAAGACTGCACAAGAGCTTGGCGTTGAGACAATAGTTGCAATACCTTCTGTTCCGTCAACCAGCCAGGCTCCGAATCATGATTACAATTATGAACACTTCAGATACGATGAGACAGCGGATACCTATACCTGTCCACAGGGCCAGATTCTCAGAACAAATGGATCATGGTATAAGGAACTCACAAGCAGCGGTAACGCTATCCTATTCAAGCAATATAAAACGAAGGCCTGCAAATTATGTTCGGCACGCTCAGAATGCACAAGATCTAAAACAGCCAGACTGATTCATAGAAGCGAATTTGCAGAATACTATGAGGTTAATCGCATAAACTTTGAAGAGAAGGAGCACCTCTATAAACGTCGTCAGTCCATAGTTGAACATCCCTACGGTACTTTAAAACGACAATGGGGATTCAGTTATATCCTTACCAAAAAAGGAATAAGCAGGGCAAGCTCCGATGTCGGGTTTATGTTCATTGCTTACAACCTCAGGAGAATTGTTAATATTTTGACCAGAGATCAGCTAAAAGAGTATCTCAGGATACTTTTGTCGTTGTTTCCAGCCATTTCTGATCTAATAAGACACAATTTAAGGCAATTTAAGAGATCTATAGGTTTGGAATGGATTATAGAGAGTACAAATTATGCAGCGCTTAATCCTGCTTAAAAAAGGTCAAACCCCGCAATCCGGAAGAGGTTATTAGACAGACTCCCGTTATGTGGCATTTGTCTTTCGATCTAGCTAAAAGATTCCTTTGCTAAGGCTCACCAAATTTTAAAACAATTTCTAATATTATTTGTTTAAATGAGAAAATATCGTAAATTTACGACAAAATCACTCCAACTACTATGATAATTAGGATTATAATTAAGGATTTTTTGTCATTTAATGACGAAACTGAATTTTCAATGTACCCAGGAAAAGGATCGACTTTATCCGAACATATAGTTAGA
>JAPLEC010000091.1 GCA_026391515.1 Bacteroidia bacterium
TTAAAAGCAAAACCTCTGTTAACATTCCCACCTCCTTTAATTATGGCTCAAATTAATTTTAACATATTAACCCTTTTTTCAAATTGGTCACCTTTCGAATAGTTTTGTGTGAATCTTTCAAGGATTATAATAAAAGTATGATGGATTTTAATGAAAGACAAGTGAGGCTTTTCTACAGATTGCTTAATCACAAGGGAGAGACACAGAACTCAGATTCATTAAACGAGGAATGTACCTCACATTTAAAGTTGTTAAAAGCGAAGAGGATTTTGAAAAACAAATTGAAAAAAGATTTGAAGAAAAATTCAAAGAAGCTTGGAAAGAAGCCGTTAAAATTTGTAAAAGTCATGATAAAGGAGTGTTATTATCTCAAAGATATTTCTACGAGGCAATATACAAACCACTAAGGGACGAACTTGCAAACAAGTGAAGTGAACTCATTTCCCTAAAATAAATATAGAAATTTGCCAAAAATCATTCCATAAAATCTTAAAATGAAAATAAAATTATTTTGAAAAAATCTTGAATTTTTCCAAAATTACTAAAAACCATCTTAAATTGAAATGTTTATGAAAATTAAATCTGCTTTTTACTTTTTTTCCCTATTGACAAACTAGAAAATATAGTTAAAATTCACTCAGGGTTATTAAGGGAAAGCTTAGAAGTCTGGATAAAATTTGGTTGCCTTATTCCAGATGGAGCGAATGGCAAAACCGGTCTCTTTTTTTTACCCTCAAAGGGAGGGAATGATGAAAAAGATGGAGATTACAAAAAGAGGCAGGTGGAAACTTATTGTCCCCAAATTGCTTATTATCTTCTTGTTTCTATTTCAAATTGGTTTTGTTGGAATACCAAAGACAAATGCTGCAACAACTTTAACTGCCACAATAGGATCCTGGAGCACAATAGGGCTTGATAAAACTAAGAGTAATCCAGTTACTGATGGACCGAATGAGTTTTTGGTTCAGGTTCGTGTTACAAATACCGGTTTAGAAGCTGCAACTGATGTCCTGGCAGATTTTGATTGGACACCTTCAAACACATACATTTATCTTGACCCATATGAGGTAAATCCTAAAAGCATTGGAACAATTAACCCGGGGCAAACAAAAGATGTTTTCTTCCTTATTAATGTAGAACGAACTATATCAGCATACTACACAAGCGGAAGTTATGATGTAAACATTAGCGGAGGCAACTTCGTTGCTACTTCAGCATCAGGAGTACTTACAGTTAAAGAGCTTATAAAGGAGAGTAGACACCACATTAATTCAATAACTGCTTCAACAACAACGCCAACCTTAGGTCAAACATTTACTATTACAGTTAATGCTAAGACATCCTCTTCCTCGTATCCGAATATAGAGATACCAATAATAGATTATAACCCATCAGTAATTCAACCTATAGGAGTTACAACAACATGGGATGGTTCAAGTTCAGATAACCTGGTTTTGCATAACGCCGGCGGAAATCCAATGATTGCTACATGGACCTTTAAAGCTGTAGGAGTCGGCAGTTCCCAGACAGGCTCATTTATTTTTGACCAAACCAATGAAACCTCAGATAATCACCACTACAATGATTATACTAGCGGCCCAACGATAGTTGTTGCAGGGTACTCAATCTCTGGCATGAAGTTTAATGATCTTAATGGAAATGAAATTAAAGATACGGGAGAGGATGGGTTATCAAACTGGACAATATATATTGACGCAAACCAGAATGGAAGCAAAGAACCTGGTGAACAAAGCACAACAACGGGAGGTGGTGGAAGTTATTCATTCACTAATCTATCTCCTGGAACATATAGAATAAGAGAAGTAGGTCAAAATGGATGGAATCAAACTTGCCCTGCTTCTGGATATTATGATGTAACAATAACAAATACTAACGTAACAGGCATTAATTTTGGAAACCAGCAAACCATGCCAGTACTGCATATAACAAAGGGTGATTCTCCTGATCCAGTTCAGGCAGGTGGAACACTCACATACACGATAGAGTACTGGAACTCAGGGAATGCTGATGCAACAGGTGTTGTGATAACAGAGACATATGATAGCAATGTGCATATGATAGCAATGTGACATTCAGCTCTGCAGTACCTTCACCTTCTTCAGGTAACAATGTATGGAACATAGGGACTCTTGCTGCTGGTGGCAATCATCATACGATAACAATAACAGTAACTGTTAAATCTCCCCTTGCAAATGGAACTGTGATACACAACGTCGTTTCGATAGATTCAACAGAGACAGATCCAGTTGAGGATACAGAGGATACAACAGTAGGTTCTGCTCCAGTACTGCATATAACAAAGGGTGATTCTCCTGATCCAGTTCAGGCAGGTGGAACACTCACATACACGATAGAGTACTGGAACTCAGGGAATGCTGATGCAACAGGTGTTGTGATAACAGAGACATATGATAGCAATGTGTCATATGGACAATAACGGTAACAAATAATGGAACGATCGCCTTAAACAGTCTCAGTATTGTTGATATTCTTCCCAATAATATTAGATACACAGGTACAATATCGGTAACCTTAACAGGAACCGGCACCAGGACCTCGATCGTTAACCCTACAATTAACAGTACAGGAACGATTTCATGGGGAGTTTGGACACTTTATCCAGGAGATATTTTAGTAATTAGATTCTCTGCTAATGTAACTGCAGCTGCAACTACAGGAACCTATATCAATACGAGTTTCTCAACAAGCACTGAGTTTACTACGCCACCAGATACTGCAAGCGTAACCTTAGTCGTTACTCCTCCACCTCCACCTCCTCCACCTCCACCTCCTCCACCTCCACCTCCACCACCTCCACCTCCTCCACCACCTCCTCCACCTCCACTACCACCTGAAGTTCCAGAATTTACATTTGTAAAGGAAGGTCCAGCTGAAGCTTATTGGGGTGATACAATCACCTATACTATCAAGTTCACAAATATTGGTGGAGATACAACTAAAGTTGTTGTCATAGATTACATACCAGTTCAAGCAGAATTTGTAGATGCTTCACCGGTATATGACTACGACAAAGATTCAAGAACCGTAACATGGAAATTTGATGAATTTAAAAATGGAGACGAGGAAAATCTTTGGTTAAAAGTAACATTAAAGGGTGAATGTGGTGCTGATGCAATAAATAAAGCTACACTTGAAGCAAAAAATCTTGGGGAAATTTTAGAATCTGAAGTCACAACAAAAATGCTTTGCATCGAAGCTTACCATCAGAATTTCTTCTCGGGTTACCCTGATAAAACATTTAAACCTGAAAGGCCCATTTCAAGAGCAGAAGTAGCATCATCAGTTGGAAGAGCTTTCTCCAGGCTCAGTGGCTTACAGCCTGTATATCCTTCCACGCCAACATTCAGTGATACCGACAGCTCGCACTGGGCATATGGAGCAATAGAAGCAATTGCAAAGGCAGGAATTATATTAGGTTATCCGGATGGTACTTTCAAACCTGATCAGAATATAACCAGAGCCGAATATGTAACAATTGCATGTAAGAGTCTGTTAAGAAGAGGACCCTTCAAAGACGGAGAAATAAACAACCCTTATCCTGATGTTAAACCAATCTACTGGGCATATGAATACATAATGGAAGCTTCAATACCTCATGTAGTTGTTAATCCAGAAAGATTTGATGTTCTCATAGTTATACCCAGTAAAAAGATACCGATTTATACAGAGGGACCCGATTCAACAATTACAGTACCAAACATAGGGGATATAGTTATAAATGTAATTGTACCAGTTGATGGCTTAACACAAACTGGCGCAGATCCTGCACCAAGAGAAGTTACTATTAGAATAATTGTTAAGGGAGGACTTCCCTAAACAAAAATTAAATAAGTATTTATTAACAGGGGAGGCAAATGCCTCCCCTGTTTTTTATAGAAATTAAAAAATTTTTTAAAAATTCTTCCTTTTACCTCTTGACAAAATTTAAAATACTGTTAAAGTTATATTGTACCTTTAAAATTTTATATGAATCGAGTACCAAGAGGCTGAGACCCTCTGGTCCCTATATGGGCGTCATGGGACAGAGGCGAGCTAGTGACGCACCCGGCTTGGTTTTTTTATTTTGCATCAGGCAAAAATCTGGTGTAAAAACCAAGCTAAGTAAGGTACCAAGAGGCGTAGAATCCTTGCATCCAATTTGGGCGCCAGGGAGCAAGGATGAGCCAGTGGCGCAACCGGCTTAGTTTTTTATTTAGAAAGACTTCTCCTAAAAGCCGTAAGTCCACTGCACGTCGATACGGTGCCCAAAAGGAAGAAGGGATGAAAAGTTTAGCTTGGTTTGTCAGAAGCAAAATAGTTAAAGGGTTGTCAATTATCCTGATTATCTTAATTTCTATTATTGGAGTTATTCCTTCATTTTTTGCAGATAGTTCTGAACCTAAAACTCATTATATTTATGTTGATTCTCAAGAACCTCAAAAATCAGCGATACCTGATACAATAAAGCAATTTGATAAAATCTTTATAACTTTAAGAACTTACAGCAATCAAAAAGCAGATATTACTTTTGATAATCAGGCATTCAGAATCATATCAGAAAGAGTAGTTAACCTCCCTGATATGAAAGTACCAGATTATAATCCAGAACTTTTCGGAAGAAGCTATGAATATGAAATGATTGCCTTAAAGCAGGGCAGAAATGACATAAGTTTTTCAATATCACAAAACGAATCAAAAATTAAAATATCATTTAATGTTAGTGAAATCAGAACTAACAGTCAATCAGTTCTTGCGGAGGAAGTAACTGAGAAACCAAAAGTTGGGGTTTTGAAACCTCTTGTAATTCTTGTAGATTTTCAAGATCAGAGTGCAAATTATGATTTATCTACTCCTGAATTTTATCAAGAAATCATCTTCGGTGAAGTAAATAAAAGCCTTTATGATTATTATCTCGAAAACTCATTTGGAAAACTTGAAATAAAAGGTGAAGTATATCCTCAATGGGTTACGGCACCTAATAAGTATTCATATTATGAAAATCATTACAACGGTATGGGATATTATCCCAATAATAGCCAGAAGCTCGTTGAAGACATTATTAATATAATCAGCTCTAATGTAGATTTTTCCAGATACGACGCAGATAACGATGGGGTTGTTGATGGCATCATAATAATATACGCAGGTAAAAAACCGGACTCAAAAAATCCATACAGAATATATCCTCACGAATGGTCGATCAAATCTCAAGAAAGAAACAGGAAAACTATTTTGAGTTACGCAATACTACCTGAATTTATTCATCAACCAGGAGATACAACTATAGGACCTTTCTGCCACGAATTCGGACATATACTCGGTGCAATTGATCTCTATGATTTAGATGGGCTGTCATACTTCAAATATGACGGAGAAAAATCATACGGCCTTGGTAAATGGAGTATAATGGCATACGGCACATGGGGAACAAAAACAAAATATGGTGATTCCCCCTCCGATTTTGACGCCTGGCATAAAGTAAAATTTGGATGGATTAACCCAATTACAATAACCGAAAGCATGGATTCGGCCTCCATATCTGCAATTGAAACAGAAGGTGGAAAAATATACAAATTTGCTTCGCCCGCCAATCCTAAAGAATATTTTCTTGTTGAAAACAGACAAAAAATTGGTTTTGACTTATCATTACCTGGATCGGGGCTTCTTATTTACCATGTCGATGAATCAATGAACTCTAACAATTATGCGTGGTATCCCGATAAAACCAATGATGATAAACATTATTTCATTGCTGTCATTCAAGCAGACAATCTATGGAACCTTGAAAAATACAAAAATTATGGAGACGCAGGTGATCCTTTCCCTGGAATAACAAATAACAGAGATTTTGGAAATAATACTTCTCCAAATAATTTATTTTACAATGGAAAAGCAGAAGACTTCAAAATAAAAAATATCAGCGATACAGGCATGGTAATGACCTGCGATTTTATAATTAACAACTCAACAGCGACCAGCGAGGACAATACAAGCACTCAGGGGAATAACACAAAAACACTAGACAATGCCCAAGAAGTAAATTCGAATATTTAGGAGATAGATACAAATACCCAGGAGGACAATAAAAACATAATAGAGATCCTAAAGTTACCCGAATAAAAATGCATATCCCTTTACCCTTATATACCCTATATCTATGGCGGGTCCTTTCTTACCCGCCATAACTTATTTTTAATCACTGCTTCACACAATACTACAAAGTCCCATTAATTATAGAAATATTTTACCAATAAATAATCTAATAAAATTTGCCCTGAGTAATGGAGAGGAAAGCGATAGAAGGAAAATTAAGTTATAATAAGCTCTCTTTACTGTTTAAGAAACTATTTCTACTGGGATCTTACATCATGTTAACTCAGGTAGAACACTTTAGTGACAAAGAAAAACCATCAGTAGAATTTACCTTGCAGAAAAGCTTTTAATTCAGTAGTTCTTGGCCTCTTAAAGAAAACTTCCACCTCGCCGCTTTCAATAATTCTACCGTCCCAGATAAAAAATATAAATTGGGCAAGCCGTTTCGCCTGAAAAAGATTGTGAGTCGCCCAAAATATTGCTGCATTTTTACTTTTCTGATATTCAAGA
>JAPLEC010000072.1 GCA_026391515.1 Bacteroidia bacterium
GGACTAAATTTTTTACCGAACTGGAGAAGGTAACACCAGCAGATATTCAAGCAAAGACCCTAGACATAAAAGGATCAGATGTCAATATGAGCTTGAGAGGAAAAGAGGTTAAATCAATTGATCGATTTATCAAGTCATTGAGTGGCTACAAGGTTAATGACAAGAATTTATTTACAGGCATTTCAGTTACTGGCTACTCTGAAGACAAAGGCAATGTAACCTTTGAGGCAAAATTAAAGATGACAGCAGGTATTTTATGGTAGCAAAAGATAAGCCAAACGAAGTTCTCAAAAAAGGAAATAAACAATATTTGTTTGCTATAACAATCAGCTTGTTAATAGTTTTTGTGATTATTGCGGCCTTCTTTTTAGCGATAAAACCGCTCTATCTAAAGTCGAAAAAAATAAGTGCAGAGCTGAAGGTTAAGCAAGAGCAACTGCAGGAACTAAAAGATAAAAAAGTCAAACTTGAAACCCTGAAAGACAAGGAAGGCCAGCTTAAAAAAGATGCCGAAAATGTGAAAAATGCTCTACCAAGCGATAGTGATGTCGGTCGTCTTTTTATCCAACTTGATGATATTATCAAAACGTCTAACGGTTCAACTAAATCTATCTCTGGCTCAAGCGGAACGACAACTACAGCCGGAACACCAATGGAGACCATAACAAATTCAGTTGGCATTACCACTACTTCATACAACACGACCGTAGATTTTCCATCATACTTTGAATTTATTAGTTTCTTGAACAAGATGGAAAACGCTTTACGCTTAGTAACGATTAACAATATCAACGTTAGTGCCAACGAATCAGGGTTAATAAGTACAACTTTGGATCTAGTAACTTATACGAGGAAATAAATGAAGAAAAAAGATATAATCACAATTGTAATCTCAATGATATTTATTATCGGAGCAGCATTTTTTGGTTATAAGTTACTATTTCCCAAAAAGGCCAGTAATACCAGTCAGGATCAAAAACAAAAACAACAGCAGGAGCAGAAATTTACTGGTAATATTGATGAAACAATGTTAGAAAAAGTTAATTCACTTCAAGATTATGGTGAAGCGTCTTTAGATAATATCGGCAGAGCCAATCCTTTTGGCCCTCTCTAAAATTGGATTGTTTGAGTTATGCAGACAAGGGAAGATAAAAAACTAGAGGAAGTTCTTGTCCAGCTTAAATTAGTGACTCAAGAACAATTAGATTTAGCTCGAAATAGTAGTGTTCGGTCGGGCAAGAGCACTGAACAAGCTATTATAGATATGGGTTTAATCAATCGAGAAAATTTAACTAAAGCCAGGGCAGTTAGTATTGATGTTCCCTATGTTGACTTGACTAGTTATCATATTGATCTAAATATCTTACAGAATTTTTCCAAAGAATTAGCAAAAAAATATTCAGCTGTCCCCTTTAGCTATAGTGGTGGTTCATTGAATGTCGCTATGCTTGATCCTAATGACGTTCAGGTAATTGAATTTATTGAAAAGAAAAGCGGTATGCCGGTTGCTCCTTATCTGGCCTCAGC
>JAPLEC010000369.1 GCA_026391515.1 Bacteroidia bacterium
AAAGGGTTCCCATATTGTAAATATTTCAAGCATGGGAGGTTATCAGGGAAGCTCAAAATACAGAGGTCTCTCCTATTACAGTGCATCAAAAGCTGCGTTATCCTGCCTGTCTGAGTGCCTTGCAAAGGAGTTCAGCGAACAGGGAATTATAGTAAACTGTCTGGCTCTCGGATCAGTTCAGACGAAAATGTTCGAAAAAGCGTTTCCCGGGCATAAAGCTCCTGTCTCAGCTTATGAGATGGCTGAATTTGTTGCAGATTTTGCAATAAATGGCAGGAAATTCTTCAATGGCAAGGTGATTCCGGTGGCAGTGGGGAATCCATAAAAAGCCCCCTTCCCCCTAAAGGGGGTATAATTCAGTAATGAAAAGATAATCAATGAGTTAAGAGTAAATCTTGATCGCTATTTTTCCATCGAGGGCCAGAAGTCCGTTGTAGGCAAGTGATTTTATTTCATCCTCACCAGGATACACAACCACATTTCCAATAAACCGAACTATTGATTTAATACGATTAATAAAAGACTCCTGAAATGCCAATCCGCCGGTAAGAATTATAGCATCCACTTTTCCTTCGAGAACCGCAGCCATTGCACCTATCTCTTTCCCAATCTGATATGAAGCTGCTTCAATTATCAGTATAGCTTTCTGGTCGCCATTTTCTGCCATTTTAGTCACATCCTTGAAGCTGTTTGTACCAAGGTAAGCAACCATCCCTCCTTTTCCGGTTATCATTGATTTAATCTCAGCATGGGTATATTTTCCGCTAAAGCACAGATCGGCCAGCTGGCCTGAAGGCAGATCTCCTGATCGTTCAGGCGAAAATGGCCCATCGCCATCAAGAGCGTTATTTACATCAATCACTTTCCCTTTTCTGTGTGCACCGACACTTATGCCCCCTCCCAGATGAGCAATAATCAGGTTTAGGTCCTCATACTTCTTATGGACTGATGATGCATAAGTTCTTGCCACAGCTTTCTGATTCAGGGCATGAAATATTGATATCCTTTCAATTTCGGGATGACCAGAGATCCTGGCGACAGGCTGAAGCTCATCGACAACCACAGGATCGACAATGTACGCTTTTGCATTTGGCAAAGTAAGGGCAATTTCATGAGCTATTAGTCCGCCAAGATTACTTGCATGCTGGCCGAGAAGACCAGCTTTAAGGTCAGTAATCATTTTATCATTTACCTCATATATTCCTGATTCAATGGGTTTTATCAATCCACCTCTTCCAACAACAGCAGCTATCCGGGTAAGATCAGTATTCCTGTATGCAAGCTCCCAAACAATCAGGTCTCTCCTGAAATGGAACTGGTCAGTAATTTTTTCAAAGTCCTTTATTTCCTCAAACGTATGAGCCAGGGTAAGCTCAAACAATGATGTATCTTCTTCGAACAGAGCGAATTTTGTAGAGGTTGAACCAGGATTGATGACTAATAAAAGTCGTTTTCCGTGAAATGAATGATTAGGGGTCATAAGCGTAAATGATTAGGTCAATGCCATAAGGCATGACAGAGCTATACAATAATATTTTGATTTTTCACTTTCACTTCTTGACATCAGAACAACCGGTTTTTCAGTTCCTCTGATTAATCCTGCCAGTTCACCCTGGGCAAACAGCATCAATCCTTTATAGAATGGATTGCAGGATTCAAGAGAAGGAAATACAAGGATATCGGCATCACCATCGACTGGTGTACTAATACCTTTAATATCAACGCTTTTCTTGTCGCAAGCCAGGAAGATATCCAGAGGACCATCAATGATACAGTTTCTTATTTTTCCCTCTGCAGCCATTTTGCAAATTTCAGAGTACTCGAGAGAATTCGGGAAGTGGTGACTAACTTTTTCAGATGCTCCGATCAGTGCAACCTTTGGTTTTTGAATTCCAAACCTGGCAGCCATTTCGACTGCATATTCAACCATTGCAATCTTCTGCTCAAGATTGGGAAAAGGAATTACAGCAGTGTCGGTAATGAATAAGAGCTTATGATAAGCCGGCAGCTGAACAGCTCCGACATAGCTCAGTATTGCATTTGGAAGCATCAGTCCATTTTCCTTATCCATTACTGCTTTCAGAAACTTGTCGGTGCCTACGAGACCTTTCATTACGATATCGGCTTCACTGTTTTTTACCAGCCGGACAGCCTCCTTTGCAGCATCAGCCTCATTATCAGAATCAATGATTTTAAACACTTTATGGTCTACACCACTGCTGTTGCACTCCTTTATAATATCGTCCTTATCACCGATCATAAGTGCTTCCACAAAACCATTGCAGACAGCTTTATAAATAGCTCCAATGGTATTTGGATCCTGTGCCCAGGCAACAGCGATACTGCACTTTTTTTTAAGTGCAAGCACTTTCTCAACCATCTGATCGAGGGATCGGATCATAATACAATGCTATTTACTGGCTGCTGC
>JAPLEC010000214.1 GCA_026391515.1 Bacteroidia bacterium
TGTGCTGTTTCTGAACCATGCAAGCTTGCTGTTCTTCCTGGCATCAGATGGAAGCCAGAAGCCAATCTCCGAAGCAGCATCCCAGACACCATGCCCGGCATAAAAAATCAGGAAATTATCAATGGGGCGGATTGCTTTGGCAAAATAATCAAGTGCATCCACTATCTGAGCCATAGTGGCATCCTTTAAAAACCTGACGTTATCTTTTTCAAAAGTATACTTGTTAGTGAGTGTATTAAAAAACGTCTGTGCATCCTTGATAGGCTTGTCGAGTCCATTGATCAGAGGGTCGCTGTAATTGCTTATTCCAATAATGAGTGCATAGTATTTACCTCCGCCGATCAGCAACTCCGGATCAGCTGCAGGTTGTACAATGGCGGTGTTTTGCACAGAAACCGGCGATTTATTCTGATTGACTTCCGGTTTTGGCTTGTTATTTATAAGAACTGAAGTCTTTCCGCTGCTGACAACCTGTCCGGAAACATCTATCACTTGAGACAGACAAAGAATTAAAACAAGAATGATCTTCTTCATTTCGATGATAATCAAAAGTTTAATTTCAGCGTTAATAATGTAGCTCCCTTATTGGGACCTGTTGATTGATCCAATGAAACCTGTATATGTTGCAACGGTTGGTATTTGTTCGGAGTTAAGGCTACCCAAAAGATATTTGCAGCCCATAAGGCTGCACCTGAGATAATCAATGCATTGGAAATATTCATCTGTTTCCCCGTCTTAGCAAATAGATCAGCTCTCTTTAAAGGATCTTCTTCAGTCTTGTAAGAATCATATGTTTTAAGATAATTTTTATGCTCAATATAACCAACGGCCAGGGCGCCATAAGCTGCTACTCCTGTCAACCACCAGGGCTTCCCTTTACTTATCTTTGTCTGCCCTAATCCCGGAATGGCTGTTGACATAAGCATCATTGAGCCTTTTTTAAACGATTTCAAATATTTTTCAGCCTTAACATCAACAAAAACCTCTTCATTAAGAAAAATGGAATCTTTTTCCGGAACCCAGGTAATCTTCTTATTCTTTCCTCCTTTAATTTTTTCTCCTACATCACCCGAAAGGGCTGTTATCCGGATTGGCTCACCATTTTTCTTCTCCATTTCAACCCATATATAGAATAGATCAGCCTGATTTTTATTTATAACATCGTAGGAAATCAACAATTGATTGCCATTGAACTCTAATTTGGGTGGAGTTATCAGAAAATCCTGAGAGGAAGATTTGCCAACCAGGAAAAGAAAAAACAGTGAAAGAAAAAGTCTTTGTTTCTTCATAGGTGTTTGATTATGATAGCACAATAAATTTTTTCTTTTCTCAAATTTACTAAATAATCATCAGATTGATATCCATTTAATTGGCAGGGTAATAATTTCAAAGCAATTGAATTGTTGTCATATAGTAGTCGGGTATTGGTAAAAAAGCATGTGTTTGGCAGCCGGGATGGTTTCAAAGATGGGCTGCCAAACTCTTGCTTGTGCGTTGAAAATCATAATATAGAACACCCGCTTTACCGCTAACTCTCTGTTAAATGTACCGTTGTTAGAGAAGTTACCTCCGATTTTGTGGTTAGCGGTACCTGCAACAAAAGTTCCACTGTTCTGCAAATTGCCAGTGACTCTTAATCCTAATACTCCACTGTTTCTAATTGTACCTGAATTATCAATTTTGCCATTCACAGAGATATTAGAACCAGAATAATTCAGGAAAGTCCCGGAATTGATCTTAATTTGCTGCCCGGAAACAGGCGTATTAATAATCTCCAATAAAGAAATCAGAAGACTAAAAGCCAATGCAAATAAGCTCTTGATTTTCATATTATAACTGCACTCTCAAATATCTTGAATTAGTGTTATTGGAATGATAGTTGGTTTGCAAAAATAAATATAATATTAAAGGTTACCAAATATATTGCGGCTTCGTAGTGTTTCCATAGTTGGCTTGCAAAATATAAATCACAATAAATTATATTATGGTTTATATTTTTGCGGCTCCGTATTGTGTTTCCATAGTTGGCTTGCAAAATATAAATCACAATATAATTTATTGTGATTCCACAGTTGGCTTTTTCAAAATATAAACCACAACAAATTATATCGTGGTTTATATTTTTGCGGATCCGTGCAGTATTCCCATAGTTGGCTTTCTCAAAAATATAAATCACAATAAATTATATTATGGTTTATATTTTTGCGGCTCCATGCCGTATTCCCAT
>JAPLEC010000182.1 GCA_026391515.1 Bacteroidia bacterium
ACGTGTCCAGATACTCTCTTCACAAACATCTTTACCATAATAGTTGAGATGGCGGTCAATACCGCTGACAGGGTCGGTAAGAGGCAGGATTATAACTCCATACGATTCAGCCACCGTAATTGCATCCCATGCTGCTATTGCTGCTTTTTCCCAGTCAGCTGTTCCGTTCTTGTTGTTAAACGGACTTGCCGCATAGAGAAGCTCTCTTGATTTAAAAGCCTTACAAGCCATACCGTTTGGACGGTACATTTCGTAACCCGAATAGTTCAATGAACCGGAAACACCGGGCATCGGATCCCTGCGTACCTTATCGGCCAATACAAAGCAATCATATGCGGAATCGATATCCGCTGCAATCCTGTTCAGGTAGTCGTTATTCTCCATACGTGGCAAATCCCATTGATCGTCCAGCCCAATGATATAATCGATGTAAGGGAAGGGTCCCCATAATCTGAACAAAGTAAAATGCAGGTAGGCTCTTAAAAAATAGGCCTGTCCCTTGAAATCATTCTTGATCTGTTCAGAATAAGCTTCAGGAACTAAATCCGAAATCCTGTGGACGTTCCTGATAGCATAATTGCATATTCTTATGTCGTCGAAGCAGGCTCCAAGTACGGGCCGGCGTGAACCGTCGTAACATAGTTTAGCGATAATTGTTTCCGACATGTTGCCGCTCTTCCATGCATGACCTTCCATGTAACGTCCCTGATCGCACATATCTGTTGTTGAGTTGATGATATATTTCTGATCCCAGGTGTCCATATAGAGAGGAGTGGCGCTTCTGTAATTCCAGGTATCGCGCCAGCCGCCGCTGTAATACTTCTGCCCCGAATAAACTGCATCGAAGAAGAGTCTGAAGTTGGCATATTTTGTAAAAACCATATCTTCAGTCATACCCTGTTCAGGAGCTTTATCGAGGTATTCCTTAAGGCATGAAGTGGTTAAGACCAGAATCATACCTATTGCTAAAAGCAGTATTAAATGTTTTTTCATAATTCCAGTAATGAAAATTAAAAATCAATTTTAATTCCGGCCCTGACTGTTGTCATTTGCGGATAGTATCCCTGGTAGAAGGTTGTAGCTTCAGGGTCGCCTTCAATCAGAGGAGTAATTGTCCACAGGTTGCTTCCGGTTACATATATATTCAGGTTTTGAATACCTAAGGCTTTTGTAAGGGCGCCCCATTTAATATTATAACCAAGGTAAACATCTTTTAACCTCAGGTACGAGGCGTTCCTGAAGTAACGGTCATGAATAATTGTCTGGTAACCCCTGTCGGCTTCTCCGCCTCCCCATACGAGGTTATCCTGACTGGAAGTTCCACTATAATGCGGGGTTGCATGCCCTGCATCTTGGTTGGTTGGAGTCCAGTAATCGATTTGTGATTTGTGAACACGCCAGTCACCCTTTATGAACTCAATCTCGAATGCCTGGTTATACTGAACATATTTTCCCTGGTTGCCGGAAAAGAGGAAATTGAAATCTAAGCCTTTCCAATTAAATCCAGCTGAGAATGAATATGTAATCGGAGGATAGGTCAAACCCTTGATAGCATGTTTATCAAGCGTATTGATCGTTCCATCCGCATTATAATCAAGGTATTTATAGTCGCCCAGATATGTTTTGGTATAATCAATCGGTGAAGGATTGTTGTGAATTTCATCTAATGTAGTATAATATCCTGTACCAGTAAGTTCCACACCGTTAATTTCGAGGCCCTCCAGGCTGTACTCAACATTAAGCAGCTCAGTAAGAGGTTTGCCTGCCAGCTTCATATGATCGGGATAAAATTCCGGGTCATCCTTAAATATAACCCTGTTTTCGTTCCATCCGAAAACGCCTCTTACGAAGTATTCAAAGTCCTTGCCTGTTCTTTTCCTGAACTCCAGTTCTGCCTCTATTCCATGTTTCTTGACTTTTCCAAGGTTTCTTTCCTTAAAACTCTGGCCAATAAACATGGTGACGCTTTTTGGTGTAAGAAGCATTTTATCGCGGTATTCATCAAATGCATCTACCGTAAGAGAAACAAGGTTATTAAATACTGCTATTTCAAGGCCGATGTCCCTTTTATGAGCTCTTTCCCATTGTGCCATTGTATTAGCTAACAAATCTTCGCGGATATAACCTCCACCATCTTTGAAAAACGAGCTGGTATAGAGCCACCTGCTTCTGGCATAATCACTTCCTACATATCCGTCGGAATATCTTATTTTAAGTCTGTTCATCCACGGAACAGCACTCTTAAAGAATTGTTCTTCGGAGATTACGTATCCAACAGCAACAGACGGGAATGTACCAAACCTTTTACTCGGGGCAAACCTTTCTGAGCCGGTATAACCTATGTTACCCTCAAATAAGTATTTGCGGTTATAATCATAGGTTATCCTTCCGACAAGTCCCTCATTATAATAAGGGAAATCAGTTCCATTGTTTTGTTGCTGACGGTTAAAAAGACCCATGGCAGTTACATTGTGCTTGCCGAATGACCTTTCATAATTTATTGACGTTTCATAATAGAGGTTGGCATAATAACCGCCCTGCATACCGCTGGTATTGACATCGAGTGGTGCTTGTACATAAACATCAGGCCCTTCTGCCGGGTAATGTCTGAACCATGGATTCTTATAAGTAACAGCAGGGTCAGTTCTGCTCTTAATCATCTTATCGTACTCTACCCAATCAATATAATAGTCGGCAACATTTATTTGAGCTTGCTGCTGCCGGTTGACATAATAGCTGCTTAATGATACCTTACCGTTAACAGACAGGCCTTTTGTTATAAAGTTGAGCTCCTGCTTAAGGATAAGGTCGGTAAACAGCGTAGATCTGAGATCAAGGGTATAGTCAGTACCAGATTCTGATCCTGTTCTCAGACGAGTATAAGGATTACCGGTATATTCGCCTGTCGGGAATGAGTACCTGATACCTGATGCATCGGGATAATTGAGGTCGGGAATGTAATCCGGATTATTCGGATCAAGTACCCATGCCGGCCAATAGGCAGGACACTTCAGCCCTCCTGTTGAATAAAAATCTCTCCATCCGAATCCGCCAGGAGTATTTTTATAATCCACGATACCACCCACATTCATCGAAAGGATAGTAGATTTCGTAATGTTGAAATCGAGGTTGATCCTGTAGTTGAACTTATGGTCGAAAAAATTAAGGTTATAGAATTTATCATCGGGACCATTGAAGAAGCTGCCTGTATA
>JAPLEC010000203.1 GCA_026391515.1 Bacteroidia bacterium
AGAGATGTTCTTCAAAGACATGGGTTTTGTGATTGATAAAGAAGCTAAAATAAAATACTCTGAAATGAGCTCATTTAAATATTTGGTGAAAAGCATGACGTTGAGACATTTATTTAAATTGAAGAGTGCAGGAAAAATACAAGCTACATGGCGATTAAAAGCTGTCTAAGGATTTTAAAATTAATGCCAGCAGCTAACACGGTCAATGCTAAAGTTAATAAGCTTGTCAAAATTTTTGCAGGCTACTTTGACAGTTTTATGTTGATAAATATCCAATTCAAACATCTAACAACTACCGTGACTTCCGGCTCTGGACAAATAAATGTACAAATGACACTTATTCCTTTCGTCGGGACTTGCAAAAATTGCGCCATCCGCCAGCTGGCGGAACGCTTACTAACTTTATTGCCGGACCGTTATCGGTAAGATTTTGGAAGAGAATTAACTAAAGGAGGCTATGTCAATGACTACATCAAGGGATCAATCAGTACATTCAAATCATTCGAATGCATCCTTAATTGCCATCGCATGGGTGTTTACACTGCTCGCATCATCGTTGGGCGATATCGCATGGTTTGAACTGGCTGGCATGGTGCCACTATGGCTGCTTTGGGTCAAAATAGGCCTGTTAAGCGCGCTGATCCTGCTGAGCTGGTTTTGGAAGCCGATTAGGGCTTTGCTTCCCTTTTTCGTCATGCTACTGGTCATCACTTCACTCATGAGGGCAAACACGTGGCTGCTGGATTCATCCTATTGGACGGCGTGGCAAAATCAACAATCGTACTCAGTCGTGGCCATGACAGCTCAGTCGGTTGAAATAGGAGTAGCCTTGCTCCTAATTGGTATGCTCTTCCTGCTCAGAAAACATCGGCAGAGGTTCTTCCTGGTCAGTGGCGACATGAACGCAAAGGCTGAGCCGGTAAAATGGCTGGGCCAGAAATCGTCCAGCCCGCTGTGGAGATTCGGCTTGGTCTTCACACTTGTAGTTATCGTAGCCCAGTTTTTCATGTTCATACTTCCGCTCTCGCCTACTCCTGACACGCTACGTCATTTGATGCCACTCATCCCGATGATTCTGTTGCTGGCCGCTGCCAATGGATTCACCGAAGAGATCACCCTTCGTGCTGCACCCATATCCACAGTGTACGAAGTAGTAGGAAAAACAAATGCCATATGGATGGCCGCCATTCTCTTCGGACTTTCACACTACATTGGCGGTATCCCATCTGGTGTTCCCGGTGCCCTGATAACAACTTTCCTGGGTTGGTTCTTTGGGAAATGCATGATGGACTCTCGAGGGTTCTTCTGGCCGTGGCTCTTTCATACCCTGCAAGATATCTTACCATTTACGTTGATGTCTTTGGCAGCCATCTCTTAGATATCAAAGTAGACAAGATAAGGATGAATAATCTTCAAAATCCAACCGATAACAAGGACAATAAAGTAAATAAGCTTATCCTCAGCGCTCCGCGCTACGGAGTCATGTCCGCCAACTGGCGGACAGTCTTGCAAGTCTTGCAAGTTGGAGCATTTGACCTATTCCTACTAGCTATGAGCTTTGAGCTACGAGCCGCATTGCTTCCTTATTTTATTGCCGGGCCGTCAGCGGTATAAGTGTACGCCAGGTTAATTTACACTGATACAAAACTTTTCTTGCAACAATATATGATAATTACTAAATTTATGATACTTACCCTCATTTTGAAATTTTATGATTAAATTTAAATTTGAACATCACAGACAGGAAGTTTTACCGCTGCCTAAATTTCTTCTTAGACTTAGCAAGTATTTATTGTTTTCTTTAATATTAATTGCTTTTTCACTTCTATTAGGAATTTTAGGGTATCATTATTTTGGAAAACTCAACTTACTTGACAGTTTTCATATGTCCAGTATGATTTTGACTGGAATGGGACCTGTAGAAGAAATGACAACCACAAGTGCAAAGATTTTTTCATCAATTTTTGCTCTATATAGCGGGATTGCGTTTTTGAGTATTACTGCAGTATTCTTTGCACCAATTATTCATAGAATATTGCACATCTTACATGTTGAAGGGAATAATGAAACCAAATAAATGACAGCTGCTAACACGGAAGAGAATTTGATTAATAATTCTGAATGACATTGACTACAGTTTGACAGCATTACAATCATGAATATAAAATTGATTCTGATTATTGCCTTTTCAATTCTCTATGGATTCTTTGAGATTTTCATGAGCAGGAGACTACAAAGCAAAAGGAATATCTCTAAATCAGGGGACAAAGGGAGTATTTGGTTGCTTTTTATCTCGATCGCGCTACGCAAGTGTCTATCTTTCCTTATCGCTTCCACGACAATAGGCAGGATTTACTATTGGAATACTTTTTTTATTATTGGATCAATCTTAGAAATTATTGGATTAATTATAAGAGTGACCTCTATATTGACTCTTAAACAACAATTCACCTATACCGTGACAAAGATTGAGAATCATAAGCTAGTTGAGACCGGATTATATAAAAACATAAGGCACCCGGGATATTTGGGACAACTGATTATTTTTCTTGGGATATCTACCACATTATCAAATTGGTTATCTGTTTTACTCATGATTATTCCGGTTTTGTTGGGATATCTCAATCGTATTAATGTCGAGGAAAAATTTATGGTTAAGCAGATGGGACAAAAATATATTGATTACCAGAAGAGGACAAAGAGATTGATTCCAGCGATTTATTAAAAATGATTCAAGAAAAACAATCGTATCAAGACAATAAATAAAAGTCTAAACATAACACGGACAATAAGTGCGGCTTCCGGCAACCGTCCCGATAACTATCGGGATTATTTACTATATTACCGGGCCGTTACCAGTAATTTGATTCGTGACCACCTTTCAGACTAACCGACAATTAATACACTAACTCAAATGAATAAATTAACATTCTTGCTTCCTTTTACCCTTGCAGTATTTTTTGGTTGTAATAACCAACCAAAACAAATTGAGATTACACCAGACGTTCTGATCAGCATTCCTCAAAAATGTGACGTGACTGTAAAAGATTCCGCAAACTATCTCAAAAGTTGGGAGACATCAATAGATGACGATCAATTTGCAGTTTTCAGATACTCAATTAGTCAGCAGGATACCTCAATCATTGGTACCACAAGACAGGCTTTTAAAAATAATATTGACGCTTTCATACAAACCTTTGACTTCAAAAATATTGACAGCACATATACATTTAAAGAGAAGCTTTTACGAAGCGATTTAAGCTTTGATTATATAAGCAACGGAAACAATTATAGGTTCTATGGCAGATTTCTGGTAAACGAACAAAACTTTATTGCTTTCTGCTTTCAAACCACTTATCCACTGGACAATTACTCAAAAAGTACCAAAGACAAGTTATTCACCTCGATTGAAATAAAATAAATACTACTGGTAACATACACTACTTTACTTGAAAGACTATTACAAAATCCTCGGACTAACCAGAGATTCATCTGTTGAATCAATAAAGCAAAGATTCAAAGAGCTTGCGTTTGAAAATCATCCGGACGTAAGTGATGATAAAAATGCAAATGAAATCTTTATCGAGATTTATGAAGCATACCATATCTTAAGTAATCCTGACAAGAGATCAAACTATGACTTGTTGCATGACAAATACATTAAAAATGTTAAAACTCATATTCCAAATGAAGAATATGTAAAAACTGATATACAGAATGTTTCCAATTCAGCCAGAGAGAACGCTCAGCGAAAAGCAAAAATAAAGTATAAGGATTTTATTAAAGACCTTGACTGCTTTTTTATAACAGGACTAAAAGCTGATGGAATTCCATTCTCCTATAATATGCACAAAATATTGGGCATTTCCGGAGGCGTTGGACCGATGGGTAGTGTTAAATCAAAAACAGTAAACATCCCAATACCCAGAAGTAAAAAAGCTCTTCTGATCCATCGAATTGGATTTATGATTAAAGCAGTTTTTTTTATACTCGCTATTATTGTATTGAATTTATTACCAGACAAGGGATTGTTACTAAAAATTCTTATTCCTTTAGCTATCATTTTAACAGGGGGATTAACTACACTCTTAACCTACCATTTCAACAAGACAAAGTCAAAATTCTATCATGCGAATAAATACTTCCTGGTCTTAAAGTACAAAAAAAACGGATATAAAAGAGGTTTCCACCCAATGATATCAAGTACACCGATCGGACTGATAGCGTATCTCTTTCGATTGATATTTTAAGATTACTGAATCTAACATGGACAATAAATTAAATATCATTGGAATAAGAGGTATCATAAGAGAATTCTTTGCTATTATTATCGGAGCAATCTTTTTATTTACCTCCGCCGGAACTTTTTATTGGGGCAGAGCATGGATATATATTTCTATAGCATTTTTATATCAGGTTACTTACATATCGATACTAATGATTATAGATCCTCAATTATTAAATGAAAGAGGAAATCTTAATTGGAAGGAAACAAAGCTTCATGACAAATACTTCTTAATCTTCTACCCTATATTCTCATATTCTTCGTTAATTGTTGCCGGACTCGATGTCGTTCGTTTTAAATGGTCAAATATTCCTCTTATAACAATATACCCAAGTCTTTTAGTTTTTATTCTCTCATGCTATTTGGGTTTATGGGCCTATGTCAGTAATTCTTCTTTCATTCTGACACATAGAAATGATAAAATTTCTGATCAGAGAGTATGCACAACCGGACCGTATCGTTATATACGACATCCAGGTTACTTAGCTGCAATTATTACATCTTTTTGCTATCCTTTTATAATCGGTTCATTGTTCAGCCTGATTCCAGTTTTTTTTGACAAAATACAGATTGATTCCATATCTATGGTAAGTATTGCAGTCACATACGCCTGACAAACACTATAAACTCGTGTCGATGGATGATCAATTGATAAATAGGTTTCTCAGAGAACTAGATGACGAAAATCCCGAAATTAGAATTAGTGCTATTAATAAGCTTGGCGAATCTGGTGACGAATTGTGCCTTAAAGAATTAAGAAAAAGATTAAAGGACATGTCCCAGGAACACCAGACATTAATTATTGCTGTCGGGAAACTTAAGAAAAGTTTGGGTCTTAAATAAAGCATCTGCATAGCTTAATATAGAAGTGCTACTAAAACCTTATAATACGGACAATAAGGTAAATAGGCTAGAAAACCGGTTACCGGCAGCCGTTTATTTGTTTTACTAACTTTAGTCCCGGACTGTTATAATTTTGTAAAACCAAATTAATATCAGAATATCAATAAAATGGACGCTATGTTAGCATATTGTGGTTTGGCTTGTGACACTTGTCCGATACATCTGGCAACACTTGAAAAAGATATTACTAAGCAAGCTGAAATGAGAGTCGAAATTGCAGAGCAGCTTGCTAAGATCTATGGGACTACTCCGAAGCCAGAGATAATAACAGATTGCGATGGGTGCAAAGTTAATAATGGAAGACTTTTTACAGGTTGCTCAAATTGCGAGATAAGGAAATGTGCCATCCTGAAAAACATGATAAATTGTGCATATTGCAGTGATTATGCTTGTGATAAACTTAAAAGACACTTTGCTATAGATCCGGGTGCTAAAGAAAGATTAGAAGAAATCCGTATAAAGAATTGTTAAAATAATTGCAACTTTCAATTCAGTTTTACGTCTTTATATAAATAAACCTGTAAAAAAGAATATTATGAGAAAGTATCGTATAATTACTATAGCTGCTCTGGTCATAGTTTTTTTTGATTTTGTCAGCTCTGATTTTCCATTTCAGGAATTTAAAAAGAATATTGAACCAGGCAATGCAAAATCAGTTAAAACTGATATCACCTTTATAGCTGGAATACTAAATATCTCCCCTACTTCAAATCTTCTGTGCGAGGGTGTTTATAAGTACCACAGGGATTACTGGAAGCCTGAGATTTCATATAATGAGGATTCTCAAATCGGGTACCTGAAAATAAAAGTTGCTGATGACAGAGAAGAAAAAAAATACGATGATTCTGACAATACAGAATGGGATATTGCTCTGAATAAGAATATCAGAAATGATTTGAAGGTTAAAATGCTGGCAGGTATCGGAAATATTGATATGCAAAGCTGTAAAATGGATGGATTAGAATTTGAAATGCTGGCAGGAGAGGTAAAGATAAATCTGAAAAACACATCGGTTCCAAATCTTGAATTCAAAGCTCTCACAGGCGAGGCTGAAATTGATCTGTCGGGTAAATGGGAAAATGATCTGAATGCTGAAATTAAAGGTGGAGTCGGTGAATTAACAATAAAGCTCCCTTCTGATATTGGCATCAAGCTAAATATTACCGGCGGTCTTGGAGATGTTGATGCGCATGGTTTCAGTAAACACAATAAAGTTTATACCAACGAATTATACGGGAAGACAAAAGAGAGCCTGTACATCGATATTTCAGGGGGCATCGGAAATGTCAATATCCGTATGGTTGATTGAAACTATCAGTATCTGTTTGATCTGATCCGTCAGCTTGCCCATAAAACAATTTCTTTCTTTCAGGACTT
>JAPLEC010000355.1 GCA_026391515.1 Bacteroidia bacterium
ATAAATAACTTTCTTCATATTCTTAGTATTAGAGATTAAACATTAATATTGATACTCGTTAGCATTTGTCCACCCGGCATTCTGCACCAGGACACCATTTGATAATTTGATCTGGTCGTCCGGTATCATAAGGAAACCACCCGTAGCGGTTACCCGTGCATCTATGTTAGCGAAAACGCCGTTGTCAGAGACGTTAATTGTGGTCGCAACTCCATTATTGCGAATGTCAGCGCCGGATTCATTTGTTTGAATTATGGCGCCAGCACCACCACGATACCAACGCAATAAATCGAAATAGCGGAGCCCTTCAAAAGCAAGTTCCCAGCGACGTTCATTTTGGATACGATCGAGTGTTGGGGCCAACCCCATATTAACCGAATTAGCCCTATTGGTTACCAGGTCAAAATATGCCTGGGCATTACTGCTTCCAAGTTCTGCACCCATTAGCAATACATCGGCTAAGCGAAGGAGAACAAGGCTCTGGGTATTATTAAGCATCATATCGTTTTGGGCACCATATAGTTTCACACTATAATTAACAATATTACCTCCGAAGTCAATGTTAACAGGAATGTATTTTTTCTCATAGAGGTACGTTTCATGCCACTGCATATCTGCTGCAAATAAATACGTATCGGTACCTTCCGTTGCATCGTTCTGATCCCAGATGGAACCTTTCTTTCTTAAGTCGAGACTGGACCACGATGAAACGAAAACAGGATTAACGGGTCCGAATCCCCATCCATGGCCAAAAGGACGCCGATATGTCGGATCTCTATGGCCACAGAACAGGTTAACCGTATTATTGTAGTAACTGTTTGTTCCCCAAACATCTGAATTCAGCCCAACATAAGCTATTTCAAAAATAGTTTCGGTATTTCCCTGGTCACCAACCCAATTGAGGCCGTTGGTCAGTGCATAACCATAATTGGTAGCTTCATTGATTGCATAGGGCCACAAATTTCTGAAATCCGGAACAAGACTACGACCGCTGTTTGCAACCAGATCATCAACCCATGCAATTACATCATCTTTCGTAATTGTTGTACCATCAGCTACAGGCAACTCGGTTTGTTCATAGTAACCTGTATAAAACAGGAACACCCGGGCCATATAACCTTCTGCGGCCCACTTGGTTACCCTGCCCATATTGGTGGCTCGCCATGCAGTTGTAATAGGGTCATCCGGCAATGCATTAATCGCATTTTTCAAATCCAGAGCAATTTGCCCATATAGCGCTGCAGGAGTAGCTTTTGGGTTATTTGCAGGGGTAGGCGCAGTCACTAAAGGAACCGGACCAAACATACGAGCCAGGTCGAAATAGTAATATGCGCGCAAAAAGCTTACTTCTCCAAAAATCCTTGACTTTTCTGCGGTTTCAGTTCCCCATTCAACTTTATCAAGTGAACTTAAAAGTGAATTGGCACGGAAAATACCCTTATAGGGCTGGGCCCAGGGGTTTGCATATTCATTAGGGATCTTTACCAGAAAATATTCCATAGCCTGTGGATCACGGTCGTTTTGTCCACCTCCACCTAAACGGTCATCAGACATAATGTCAGAAATAAGCATGATATTATCAATACCACCCGTACTGTACATTATATTATACACCCCGGTAAGTGCCTGATTGGCTTCAGAAGGCGTAGCAGGGAAATTTTCAGTAGTTTTCCTGGTAAGGTCCTTGGTATCCAAAAAACTTTCGCTACACCCTGCAACCAGCAGCAGAGCAGCTAAAAATATAAGTATCTTTTTCATAATTTATCGTGTATTTAAAATTTAACACTTGCACCAATCATTACTGTCCTGGGAGATGGGTAAAAGCCCAGATCGAGTCCTTTGCACCAGCCATAAGAGGAATCATCTGTACTGGTACCAACTTCAGGATCCATTCCTGAATATTTGGTGAAGGTGTACAGGTTCTGAACAGTAAAGTACAGGCGTAATTGTTGCAGAGGCAAAGCCTTAATCAGCTTTTTAAAGTCGTACCCCAAAGTCAGGTTGCTTATCCTCAAATAATCACCATTTTCAATCTGAAGGTCCGACGTATATTGGAAGTTAATGCTCGATCCGGCGGTTACGCGTGGAATTGTATTGGAAGTTCCTTCGCCATGCCATCTGTTCAGTATTTCGGTAGTATAATTATTATCTCCCTGTCCTGCATCGTGCCAGCAACGGGCTATTTGGTTACCTGCTACGCCATACGTTGAAACCGAAAGTTCGAAGCCTTTATAATAGCATCTTAAGTTCAAACCGTAAATAACGTCTGGATTTGGATCGCCTATCATTACTTTGTCGTCATCATCAATCACTCCATCGCCATTAGTATCCACGAATATAACATCGCCGGGTAAGGCATTAGGCATAATAACCGTTCCAGTTGAATTTTTATAGGCCGCAACTTCAGCACTTGTCTGGAATACTCCCAGTGTTTTGTAACCCCAGAAATATCCGACAGGGTATCCAACCTCGGCACGGGCAACATAAGGACCATTACCCCACAACTTCACGTTGTTGGCATTTATTATTCCCTGAGAGTTCTTAATCTCAGTAACTTCATTATGATTATAGCTCATATTGCCATTAATGTTATACGTGAAATCACCAATGTTGTCACTCCACCCTAAAGCAATTTCAATCCCCTTGTTTACAATTTTACCGCCATTAATATAAGGTGCATTGTCAACTCCCCAGCTGGCTAAAATCGGGGCATCAACTAACCAGTCCTTGGTTTTCTTTATATAGTAGTCAAATACAAGGGTTAATTTTGAGTTCAGGAAGCGTGCATCAAGCCCAAGGTCTAACTGTTCTGATGTTTCCCATTTCAAATCGAATGTGGGAATATTTAAAGGATAGGCACCAGTGGTAGGGTCGATTTTGTTTGCATTAAAATAATAGTTTGCACGAGTAGCGCCTGTCTCAGTGTCTTTGTTATAGGCAATTTGCGATATATATTGGAAACCAGGTATACTTTGGTTGCCATTTTGTCCCCAGCTGCCTCTTATTTTCAATGAATTTATAACTGACTTGGCTGACGACATAAACGATTCGTTTGACACAACCCAGCCTGCTGAAACAGAGGGGAATGTACCCCGACGATGTCCTTTGGCAAAATTTGATGAAGCATCAGAACGCATCACGAGCGTTAACAAATAGGTTTCTTTATAGTCATAGTTAATACGACCAAAATAAGACAGAACACCGCCTTTACCCCATGGATAACCACTAATGCTTGATGTTCCCGGAATATTCGCATTATCAATCCAGGCATGCTCAAAATCGCTGAAAACACTGTTAGAATTCGATATCCCAACGTGTTCACCAAGTCCCCAACGCTCAGCGCTCATCCCGGCTAAAATGTTAAAATTGTGAACAGCCTTCAGTGAAAATTGGTAATTCAGTGTGTTTTCAAAAATCCATCCTCCCAAACCGCCATCGGAATTTTGAGTAACTGAATTGGTTGTATTTTGATTAACAGGGCCTAAATAATAAGTTGGGGTCCAACTTCTCCAGGTACCATAACTTGGGCTAATTGAAAAGGAGGTCTTATATTTAAGACCTTTAATTGGCTGAATTTCCAAATAAGCATTAGCGTTCAGGTTAAAGCCTTTCGATTCAGTACTCCCCCTTTGATATTGCATTGTTGCATTCGGGTTTGAACCAAGGGTTTGCCAGGGAATTGCCTGATGATAGGGAAAAGCAGGGTCGTCCGGATCGGAAGCGTACATAGGAAGAACAGGGATAGTTTGGGCACAATTGAGAATATCATTCCACCACATATTCCCGGTACCAATACCGTGGTTACTAGAGGATGTAAAGGATAAATTCTCACCTAACTTGATAACATCGAATTCTTTACGAAGAATTACATGATCTGAATTAAGACGGACCGTAAATCTCTTGTATTTCGATTGTACCGGATATCCAAAAATACCTTCCTGTGATGTATATGATGCACCAAGTGAAAACACAGAGGTCTGATTACCACCGGTAACGTTAAGGGCATGGCTTTGTATAGGTGCATTTTTGTTTTGCATTTCCTTGAGCCAGTTTGTGCCACTCCATTCGCCACTAAGCATCTTATCATAATAAACAGGATCAAGTAAATTTCCAAAATCTGCCGGACTATATGGAGCAAGATTTGAATTAATGCGGGCTTCATTCATGATCATCAAATATTCCTTTCCATCCAGTAAAGGCAGTATCTTGTAAACATTTTGTACTCCGGCGTAACCATCATAAGTTACTTCAATCTTGTTTGCCTTACCTCTTTTGGTGGTAACCATAACAACACCATTAGAAGCCCTGGCACCATATATAGCTGCCGATGCAGCATCTTTTAAAACATCAATTGATTCGATATCGCTCGGGCTAAGATAATTGATATCGCCTCTGGGAACACCATCAACAATGTATAAAGGTTGCGAATTACCAATTGTACCAACACCACGGATATTAACCTTAAAACCAGCACCAGGCTCACCTGAAGTTTTTGTAATGTTAACACCAGGGGTAAAGTTCTGTAATGCTGTCATAGGTGATACTGTACTAAGTTTTGTAATTTGGTCACCTTTTACTTCAATTGTTGCACCGGTTACCAGTTTTTTCTTCTGGGTTCCGTAACCAACAACCACAACTTCGTCAAGGCCGGTAACTGCTTCGGCAAGAGTGACATCAATAACGGATCTGCCACTAATTGGTACTACCTGCTCGGTATAGCCGATAAAGGAAAATTGCAGTGCTGTGCCTCCTGCAGGCACCTGCAAGGAATACTTCCCATCAACACTCGTCAGTGTTCCGACAGAAGTACCCTGCACAACAATTGTTACTCCAGACATTGGTTGTCCACTTGCGTCTTTGACAACCCCAGTAACTGTCTGCTGGGCTATCAGGCTCAGGTTAACCAATAGTAACAAAACAAATAATGCACATCGTTTAAACATAGTTTTGGGTTTTAGGATAAAACATTTACTTAATCATTTCGGTTAGTATTTAGGTTTTAACGCAGAGTCAGATTTCTGCGTTTGGTCAATTCTTTCAAATGTAGTAAAAAAAAAATTCTAAAAACCTAATATAGACGCATTTTTTTCTGTTAAAATGATTTTATTTATTCACAATGATAATAACCATCCAAAAGAATGATTACGGCGTCGTTCCGTATCCCGCAAATAATGACCATTTTACCGGCTATCTTAACAGTTGCTTATTCAACGATCCATTCATAGATTCCACTGGCAAAATCTTTATTCAATTTAACTTTAATCTTTATTGCCGATGCTTTGACAGGATCAAATTCCATGGAATCCCATCCGTCCTTTGTTACTTTATACGCAGTTCTAGCCTTTACCGGTTTCCAGATATTACCCGAGAGGTAAAGTATTTCCCAACTGTCAGGGATACGGCATCCGCCATCAGGACCATCATCAAACCAGTAAACACTTGTTCTTGAAATAGTTTCAGGTTTTTCAAAATCATATTCAACCCATTCCCACTGGTCTTTGTCAGGCCACCAGTGATAATATGATACCGAATGATCATTTGAATTTTTGGGTTCGACCTGGTCGTTTATTGCAGAAATCAGCCTGGTCATTTTGCTGGCCCTTATTTTGCTCCGGTTAGCAATAGTTGGAGCTGGCAGCGGACGTGCGCTTTTCTCTGAGACTGGAAGCCATACCATCATCTGGCCGGGACCACGGTTATTCCATAAAGCATAAGGGATAAGGGTAACAGTCTCTTCGGGGAGCTTTTCGATACTCCCGTCGAGAGTTTTTTTCGTCTGGTAACCTGAAGTTTTTATGACCTCCGTTCCATCAAGGAGTAACGGGATAAATTCAGAAGTCATAGGTGCTTTCCGATCAATAACAAGATTCAAAATATTACCACCATTATTGTCGGGCCATTCAGCACAATAAATAACAGGCCCCTGCTGAATAGCAATTTTCCCGACATCATCTTTAATTCTTTCATCAGCAATCACCTGTCTGATCTCCATCGGAAATTCGATTTTAACCTTGTCTCCCTTTTTCCATTTTCTTTCAATCTCTGCATAGCCGTTTTCAATTTCCCATTCCCTGCTTTCACCGTTGACTGAGATTTTATACGTCCCTGTATTCTGATCATCAAATTTATAAAGACCACCGGGTATTGCTTCATTTAAAGCCCATCCGGGAATGCGGATCTTCAGAGAGAATTTTCCGGCAGCTTCAGGAAAGACTGAAAGCTCAATCTTCCCATCCCATTGGAAATTTGCTTTTTGAGAAATCTGAACTTTCTTTTTGCCTATTGTAACATTAGCATCATTTGAAATGAAAAGGTTTACATAAAGGTCCTCATCAGTCACTGCATAAATATACCCGGGGATGGCAGGAACAAACCTTGCAATGTTTGATGGGCAGCAGGCACATCCGAACCAGGCCTGCCGCTGGTGCTGCCCATTGGACTCGAGAGGATTCGGATAAAAGAACCTGTCAGCTGATAAAGAGACACCCGAAAGCATTGAGTTATAGAGCGTTTTTTCGAGAATATCAATATATTTTGTTTCTCCGTGAAGAAGGAAAAGCCGGTGATTGGTGAAAATATCTCCAATAGAAGCACAGGTTTCACAATAGGCTGACATGTTGGGTAATACATAAGGATCTGCAAAACCTTCATTTCCGCCTGTGGCTCCAATACCTCCGGTCAGGTAAATCTTTCTGTACACAATATCCTCCCAGATTTTTGTTATTGCGTTAAGGTAAGCTTCATCTTTTTCAATAGCAGCAATGTCAGCCATTCCTGAATACATGTAAGTTGCTCTTACAGAGTGTCCTACAGCTTCAGTCTGATCAACAACCTTTTTGTTAGCCTGGTTATAGGAATCTCCTTTAGGTCCGCGGACATCAAGAAAAAACTTTGCCAGATCGAGGTACTTTTTTTCACCGGTAGCCCTGTATAGCTTGACAAGTCCCATTTCAATCACCTGGTGACCGGGATAGACTTTCACCCTGTCCCACCCGAAATCTTTATTTACCAGGTCAGCCGATTTTAAAGCTATATCTAGCAGTGTTCTTTTTCCGGTTGCCTGATAATGAGCAACAGCTGCCTCGTACAGGTGGCCAAGATTATAAAGCTCATGGCTAAGGACCGAATCGAGTTCCCACCTGTTGGGACTTGCCCATTCATGGAGTCCTTTTCCTCCGTGCATCTCTGCAATCGTGCGGTTTGTGTAGAGGTAGCCGTCATCTTCCTGAGCCAGACCGATCTTATAGATTAATGTATCTATATATGCTTCCAGCTTTGGATCCGGGTTGGTTTGAAGGGAATAGCTTGCTCCTTCAATTATTTTATAAATATCGGAATCATCAAACGGATAAATAGTCCGGAATTTGCCGGTATCGAGGCCTCCGGCAATTTCAAAATTTTTCACTCTGCCGGTCGATTCGCAGTATTTAAATGCAATAGGAATAGTGACTGTTGCATTTTTCTTAATCCGCGGAGCCCAGAAATTATCTGTCAGCTTTACTGATGTAAAAGGGACTGGCTGGATAGGATAATCGGCTGCAGTTTTGTTCTTAGCACAACCTGAAAATATCAGAGTATTCGCTATAATAATTAATAAGAATTTACCTGATCTGTTCATAATTATTAATTTTTGATCTTTCTTACGTACAAATTGAGATTCCTCACTCATCCCGCTTCCGCGGGATTCGTTCGGAATGACAGTTCTCTAAATCATGTTGGGGAAGAAGCGGCGATTCGTAATAAAGAATCATAGTATAATTTCAATATTTCTACCACAAATCGCCGCTTCTTCTCTCTGCGACACACTTACAGTGTCATTCCGAACGAAGTGAGGAATCTCCTGCGACATTCTGAATATCTTTTAAATAACTATTTATTTTTTCAACTCTACAAACACTGTTTATAAAAAGTAGCCCTCCTGAGGGGTTTGGGGAGAGGTCATTTAACTAGTTCCAACACCACAACCGACTTCGGAGGCATTGTAACTGTCAGAGTGCCTTCCTTTAATTTATAGCCATTAAAGGGAGCTGGTTTTACAGTTTCGGGTTTTTCAAAAGTGTTGTAAGCTGCCATTTCATTTGCTGTCAGAACTTCGCCGGAGACCGTTTTATACACTTCTCCGATTATCGGACAGGTCAAAGTAATTTCATTATTCGGATTCAGGTTTGCCAGTGAAATATGGATTTTATTTTCTTTATCCAGTGAAGCAGAAGCTGAAATAGCAGGTATCTTTCTATCTCCCAGAACGTAATCTTCGCAACGAAGATCAGTATTCAGCAGCTGTGCTTCCTGGTGCACCCTGAACATCCTGAAAACATGATATGTTGGTGTAAGAACCATCTTATCGTCCTTTGTAAGTATTACTGACTGAAGCACATTCACAACCTGTGCCAGGTTAGCCACTTTTACCCTGTCGGCATGCTGGTTAAATATATTAAGGTGTATTGCTGCAGTTATCGCATCCCTGAGAGTGTTTTGCTGATAGAGGAATCCCGGATTTGTACCAGATTCAACCTGAAACCAGTTTCCCCACTCATCAACTACCAGCCCTTTGGTCTTTTGCGGATCGTACCTGTCCATAATGGCTGCATGACCTTTGATTATCCTGTCCATATCATAGTTCAGCCTGAAAGTCTCAAACCAGTCACTTTCAGTAAAATTGGTAGCGCTGCTTTTGCGGCCCCATCCTCCCGGGACTGAGTAGTAATGAAGGGAGAGTCCCTGGAACATACCCCTGTTCTTCGGCTCTTTCATCAGCGTTTCTGTCCATAAAAAATCATTATCGCTGGCTCCGCAGGCTACACGGTATAAACGGTTACCTGAGAAGTCTTTAAGATAAGTTGAGTATTGCCTCATAACATCTCCATAAAACTCGGGAGTCATATTTCCGCCGCAACCCCAGTTCTCATTACCTATTGCAAATAATTTAACTTTCCAGGGTTGCTCCTGCCCGTTCTCTTTACGAAGCCTGGTCATGGGGCTGTCGGAACCAGATGTCAGATATTCAACCCAGTCTGCCATTTCTTTAATTGTACCGGAGCCTACATTACCGCTGATATATGCATCACAGCCAATGAGTTCAGTCAGCTTCATAAATTCGTGGGTTCCGAAAGAATTGTCTTCAGTAACACCACCCCAGTGAGTATTAATTATAGAAGCTCTTTTTTCCTGAGGGCCTATTCCGTCTCTCCAGTGGTAAGTATCTGCAAAACATCCTCCGGGCCAGCGGAGATTCGGTATTTTAATCTCACGAAGGGCAGAAATAACATCATTCCTGATGCCATCAGTATTGGGAATCTTTGAATCCTTTCCGACCCAGATGCCCCCATAAATACACGAACCGAGGTGTTCAGAAAAATGTCCGTAGATATCCTTGCTGATTACTGGTCCGGAATGGTTGGCAATGATAACCAGCTGGTTAACTGCTGCCGGATTTTCTTTTTGAGCATTTGCAATAAAGAATGCATTTAAAAGAATAACGATTAAAACAACCAGTGACTTTTTCATTATGTTTCGATTTATATCTATTCAATTCTTTTCTTGGTGAACCTTAGTGTCTTGGTGTCTTTGTGGCTATTTATTTTTGCCACCAAGACACTAAGACACTAAGAAACACAAAGGATTATGTTAATTGATTCTCAATGAACGAGCCGAGCTTTTTGTATTTTCCAAAAAGTTCTTCATATTTTTTTGCCCTGGCAGGATCTGGTTTATACTCTTTTTCAAATCCTCCTCCCATTGCTTTTTGTGCAGCAGGAATATCCTTATGAATTCCCGCTACTACTGCAGCTGCCATTGCAGACCCGAGTGCGCATGTTTGATCAGAGCGCGCAACTTTTATTGGCATGTTCAGAACATCAGAAACGATCTGCATCACATACGGATTTTTTTTCGCAACACCCCCTATTGCAATTACTCCGTCAATCCTTACGCCTTCAGAAATAAACCTCTCGTTAATCATTTTTGAACCGAAGGCAGTAGCTTCAACAAGCGATTTAAAAATCCTGGGTGCATCGGAACCTAATGATAATCCGGCAATTGCACCTTTAAGCGCCTGGTTTGCATCAGGTGTACGTCGTCCGTTCAGCCAGTCGAGGGCTACAAGAGCTGTTTCATCATCAGTTATTTGTTCTGCCTGTTTGCTCAATTCTGCAATTATACGGTCGGCAGTTTCCCTGCTTATTCTTTCTCTGGTTTTATTATCGAGCCACTCCATTTTTGAAATGATCTCATCTACAGTCCACAACAGCAGCCTGCTGAACCAGGCATAAATGTCGCCGAATGCTGACTGACCGGCTTCGAGGCCGAGCATACCGGGGACTATTGATCCGTCAACCTGTCCGCAGATACCTGCAACAAGCTTATTACCAGCCTCTTCCAAAGGAGAGACCAGCATATCACACGTTGATGTCCCCATAACTTTTACGAGCTGGTACGGTTTTATTTCACCCCCGACAGCACCAAGATGAGCATCAAAAGCTCCTGCTCCAACTTTCACATTACCAGGGAGTCCGAGCTTTTCAGACCATTCTTTTGTCAGCGTGCCGACAGGTACATCGCAGGTATAAGTTTTACTGAAAAGATGTTCCCTGAGCCCGGCCAGCTTTGGATCAAGCTTTACAAGAAATTTTTCGTCGGGAAGACCATTGAAGTCTTCATGCCACATTGCCTTATGTCCGGCTGAGCAACGGCCTCTTATTAATGTAAGAGGATCGGTATTACCTGTAAGCAATGCAGGGATCCAGTCGCAATGTTCGACCCACGACCAGGCATTTTCCCACACTTTCTCATTGTTCCGGATCACGTGGAGGATTTTTGCCCAGAACCATTCCGATGAATAAATGCCTCCCTCGAATTTTGTAAAGTCAACTCCTCCCCACGATCGGGCCAGATCATTTATTTCTGCAGCTTCTTTTACGGCAGTATGGTCTTTCCATAGAACAAACATTGCATCGGGATCGTTTTCAAATTCCGGCTTCATCGATACTGGAACTCCCTCTTTATCATCGGCTACCGGTGTTGAACCGGTTGTATCGATAGTATTACCTGCAATATTACTGAGGATTTCCCTGCTCAGACCTTTGAGAGCTCCTTTTACAGAATTCTCCAGTCCTTCAATATAATCGAGCGGGTGCTGCCGGAAACGGTTTTCAGACAGATCGCAGTAAAGACCTTTCTTCCATCTCGGGTAATCAAATACTGACGATCCTGCAATTTCGCCATTACTTGTATCTACTACAACCGAACGAACTGAATCAGTTCCATAGTCAATCCCGATGACATATTTCTTTGACATTCTATTAATTGATAATTCTATTTTGAAACTTAATTTTGATTTTCTTCGTCTGCCCCAACCCTAAAGGGTGCGAAGAAAATCAATTACTCCCTTTAGGGCCGGGGCAAATAATTGATTTTCAAGCATCTCCTTTATTTTGCTTCTTCTGCCCATAATAAGCATCTGTTCCGTGCTTCCTTTTAAAGTGCTTATCCAGAAGGTATTTATCAACTGGCTCCTTTTTCCCAAGGAGTACAGTATAAAATGCCATTCTTGCTATCTCCTCAAGTGCAACTGCATTATAAACAGCATCTTCCGTATCGGTGCCCCAGCAAAACGGGCCGTGGTTATTTACCAGAACTGATGGAACTGCAAGAGGATCATTTTTTTTCATTGTCTCCAGAATAACTTTTCCGGTATTTATTTCATAATTCTTTTCAACCTCTTTTTGAGTAAGTTTCCTGGAGCAGGGTACTGCTCCGTAATAATGGTCCGCGTGTGTAGTGCCAAACGGCGGAATTGATTTTCCTGCCTGCGCCCATGAAGTCGCGTAGGTTGAATGAGTATGAACAATACCTCCTATTGAATTCCATGTTTTATAAAATAAAAGGTGTGTCGGGGCATCTGTCGAAGGTTTATATTTTCCTTCAATTACTTTTCCATCAGGATCGAGAACCACCATATCATCCTCTTTCATTTTTTTATAGCTCACTCCTGAAGGCTTAATCACAATGTATCCCGTTTTTTTATCTCTGCCGCTTGCATTACCCCAGGTATGGATCACCAGTCCTTCTTTCACAAGATCGAGATTGGCTTTGAAAACAGATTGTTTCAATCTTTCGAGCATAATCTAATCTTTCTAATTTACATTTATGCTGGCGCGGATTTGCAATCCATGCCCCTTGTTTTACTTTTCGCTGGCACCAATTTCAAATCGGCACCAGCGACGCTCCAAATTGCTGGCGCGGATTTGCAATCCGTGCCCCTTGTTTTAATTTTCTCTGGCACCGATTTCAAATCGGCGCCAGCGTTGCTGCAAATTGCTGGCGCGGATTTGCAATCCGTGCCCTTTGTTTTACTTTTCGCTGGCACCGATTACAAATCGGCGCCAGCGATATTCTTTTTTAATTCACGTCAAGGTTAAAATAGAAGCCGTTCTTTATCAGCTTCTTATATCTTTCTTTATTAAACCTGTAATAGTAAGCACCTCTCTTGGATGTCTCCTTCTCCTTCTCATCGAGCTTTTCCAGGATGTTCATTGATAATATTTTTTTCCTGAAATTTCTTTTATCAATCTGGCGCTGATAAATTGCTTCATAAAGACCCAGAAGCTGAACGAGAGTGAATTTTTCAGGAAGAAGTTCAAATCCGACAGGTTTAATCTTTATTTGCATCTGAAGTTCACTCATAGCTTTCCGGACCATTGAAGGATGGTCAAAAATAAGCTGAGGAAGATGAGTTATTGATTGCCAGTGTGCACTATTTTGTTGCGTCAACCTAGGATCAATATCTTTAATCTTAATAAGTGCCCAGTAAGCTGTTGAAATGACTCTGGCTCCGGGATCCCTGTTGATATCACCATAACAGAAGAGCTGTTTCATGAAAACATTTTTCAATCCTGTCAGGCTGAAGAGAACCCGGCATGCCGCCACATCAAGGCTTTCACCCGGTTCAACAAAACCGCCGGCCAGCGACCATTTTCCCTTTGCGGGATTAAAGCTCCTTTTAACCAAGAGAAGCTTTATCTCTTTGTCATAAATATCATATCCGAAAATGATACAATCAACGGCGACGAAATACTTTTTATGCTTCGAATAGAGTTTCATATAATACTCTCGTTTTAATTAACAAGCTTGTTGTAACTAGCTCTTAATCTATTTTTTAAACTTTTATTAAATGCCATCTGAAATATGATAGAATACCTCATTCCACCTCAGCTCTTTTCTGAAGCCGGCAATATTACATTTGTCATTGATATGGACAAATTCGATTCCGAGCATACCGGCAAAATCTTCAAGATATTCATAGTCAACCGCTGTACTGAATCCCGTATGATGAGCGCCTCCAGCCAGTATCCAGGCAGCCGCGCCGGTTTTCAGATCGGGCATCGGTTTCCAGAGCACGCTTGCAACCGGAAGTTTTGGCATATCGGGACATTTCACAACCTCTACATCATTAACAATCATCCTGAATCTGCTGCCAAGATCGATCACCGAGACATTTATTCCTTTTCCCGGAGCAGTTTTGAACACAAGTCTTGCAGGATCAGCCTTGCCTCCTATTGAAAGCTGGTGAACTTCGACTGCAGGCTTGCCAAGCGCGATTGAAGGACATACCTCAAGCATGTGTGCCCCGAGCACTTTCATTCCTTTCGGATCGAAATGATACGTATAATCTTCCATGAATGATGTTCCGCCTTTCAATCCGTTCGCCATAACCTTCATTGAACGTACAAGTGCTGCGGTTTTCCAGTCACCTTCAGCACCGAAGCCATATCCTTTCGCCATCAGTCTCTGCACTGCCAGCCCAGGTAATTGTTTCAGTCCATGAAGATCTTCGAACGTTGTCGTAAATGCTTTGAGGTTACCTGCTTTGAGGAATGATTCCATTCCGATTTCAATTCTGGCAGCTTCTTTCAGCGTATCTGAATTTGCAACTGCTTTTGTCATTTTGTAATCGGAACCATATTCAGAAAGAAGTTTCTTAATTGCGGCCGGTGAAACATCATTCACTGCCTTGACAAGGTCGCCGATACCATAACCATAGACCGAATATCCCATTTTCATCTGGGCGCTCACCTTGTTGCCCTCAGTAACAGCTACATCGCGCATATTGTCACCAAAACGTGCAACTTTCATATTAAGAGCATCGTTGTAAGCTGCAGCAGCTCTGATCCATACTGCAATGCGGTCGATGGCATCTGCATCCTGGTAATGTCCGACGACAACTTTCCTGTTCAGCCTCATTCTTGTTCCTATGAACCCGAACTCCCTGTCGCCATGAGCAGACTGGTTGAGGTTCATGAAATCCATATCGATTGTTTCCCAGGGAATATCCCTGTTAAGCTGTGTATGGAAATGGAGGAAAGGCTTATTCAGAACTGAAAGTCCTTTTATCCACATTTTAGCAGGTGAAAAGGTATGCATCCATGTGATCAGTCCGATACAGTTTTTATTATTGTTTGCTGCAGAGCACAATTCGAAAATTGAATCAGGTGTAGTCAGCACCGGTTTGAAAACCACCTTCTGAGAAACCTTTGGCGACTTATCCAGCGCAGCAGCAATTTTGGATGAATCAGAAGCGACCTGCTTTAGTGTCTTAGGGCCATACAGATGCTGGCTTCCGGTGACGAACCATATCTCCTTACTTTTTAATTTATCCATGTCTTTTATAACTTTAATCAATAATCACTTTGTTTGTATCTTACCAGAAATAAATATAGAATGCGATACAAGCTGCCAGTACTATAAGTGAAGTAATAATGTCAATAGTACTCCAGCTTTTACGTGTTTCTTTAACTTGTTCCGGAGATTGTGAGAAATAAGTCAATCCCTGTAATTGCTGATCGTCAGCTTTTGGAGTAAAGAAACTGATTACTACCATTAATAACATCGTGAAGAAAAACAGTCCTATGCAGAAATGGAGCCAGTTGATATTGAGTATAGTAAATATCCCCGAACGGAGTGATGGATCGGTAATCAATTTTTCAACGACCTTATCATAATGTGAACCCGGATCAAAAACCATCAGGCAAAGTCTGAAGAAACCAATAAGAGCTCCAATAATTAATCCCCACTGACCAGCTTTTGGAGTAATCCTTTTGTTGAACACACCGAGAAGAAATACAGCTGCAATGGCTGGTGCAATAAGCGATTGGACTTTTTGCAGATATTCATAAAGCACCGAGCCAATACTTTTCATTATAGGGATCCAGATTAAACCTAATACTACAACTGTTATGGTTGCGATACGTCCGATCATAACCAGCCGATGTTCACTGGCATTTGGATGATACTGTTTATAGAAGTCAATAGTAAATAAGGTTGCAGAAGAGTTAAAGTGTGCAGCAAGGG
>JAPLEC010000337.1 GCA_026391515.1 Bacteroidia bacterium
ACAGTGCTCTTTGCTCCTTTATTAGGATTTATCGTTCATACATACGGATGGGAATATTCTTTTATGTTCATGGGTATAATTGGTTTTGTTTTTCTGATCTTCTGGTTGAAGTATGTTCATGCTCCTAAAAAATCGCGATACATTAACCAGTCCGAGCTTGATTATATTACGAAAGGCGGAGCTCTTGTAGAAATGGACCATGTAGTGAAAGACAATAAAAATAATGGCGATGCCCCAAAATGGAAGTTCCTTAGCCAGCTTTTAAAAAACCGTATGTTTATAGGTGTTTATATTGCTCAATACTGTATAAATGCGATTACCTTTTTTTTCATTACCTGGTTTCCGGTTTACCTGGTCCAGGCCCGGGGAATGACCATTCTTAAAGCCGGAATAGTTGCTGTATTGCCTGCAATTTTTGGATTTGTCGGAGGGAATCTGGGCGGAATATTCTCTGATTATCTGCTCAAAAAAAGCGCTTCTCTTTCTGTTGCAAGAAAAGTACCCATTGTCATCGGAATGCTGTTATCCATGAGTATGATTTTTTGCAATTATACCGGTGTTGAATGGATGGTAGTTGCTCTTATGGCATTGTCGTACTTTGGCAAAGGTGTCGGCGCACTGGGATGGGCGGTCAATGCCGATACGGCACCAAAAGAAATCACAGGTTTGAGCGGCGCTCTTTTTAACACCTTTGGCAATCTTTTCAAGCATTATCACACCAATAGTAATCGGTTATATAATCAAGATTACAGGTGAGTTTAACTGGGCGTTGGTTTTCGTGAGTATTCATGCATTTTTTGCTATTGTAAGTTATGTTTTGATTGTAGGAAAAATCCGGCGTTTCGAACTTAAAAAAATATAATGATCAGCGATTATAAAAATCACTTTAATTACTTACATATTTTTACCCCCTTCCCTACCTTCCCCCACGGGGGAAGGAGTACTGCGCAAAGCATTTCCCCCTTGGGGGAAACGGGAAAGGGGGTAATTTAAAAAAATGTAAAGGGATGATTATAAATATTATACAATTAATGATATTTTATTTAATACTTTTTGTTATTATTTCAGAAATTATAAAACTTTATTTTCAATGAGCATTGAAGATTTTAAAGGAGCACCCGTTATAACTGAAATGTCGGTAATTCCGGTTGCCGGCCATGATAGTATGTTGCTTAATCTCAGCGGTGCCCATAGCCCTTTTTTTACACGGAACATTGTTATTTTAAAAGACAACGCCGGACATACTGGTGTCAGCGAAGTTCCTGGAGGAGAGGGTATCCGGCAGGTGCTGGAAGAATCAAAGACTTTAGTAATTAACAAGCCGATAGGTTCTTATAATAATATTCTTAACGAAGTCCGGCAGCGGTATGGTGACAGGGATTCCGGAGGGCGCGGATTACAGACCTTCGATTTACGCATCGCCATTCATGCAATTACAGCATTGGAAACTGCATTACTGGATCTTCTGGGCCAGTTTCTTGGTGTACCTGTGGCCGCATTGCTTGGAACAGGCCAGCAGCGCCAGAAAGTGGAAATGCTTGGCTATTTGTTTTATATTGGCGATCGGGAAAAAACCGATTTGCCATACCTGAACGCGTCAGATCAAAAGGATGACTGGCTAAGATTGAGGAATGAAGAAGCACTGACACCTGAAGCAATTATCCGGCTGGCAGAAGCAGCTCATCGGCGCTATGGTTTTAAAGACTTTAAACTAAAAGGCGGGGTAATGACCGGCGGTGAGGAAATGGAAGCAGTGGTCGCACTTGCAAGCCGTTTTCCCGATGCCAGGATAACAATAGATCCCAATGGCGCATGGTCGCTTAATGAGGCCGTAATATTGTGCAGGGATAAACACGATGTACTTGCTTATGTTGAAGACCCCTGCGGTGCGGAAAACGGCTATTCAGGACGTGAAATAATGGCAGAATTCAGGCGGGCTACGGGATTGCTGACGGCAACAAACATGATTGCTACCGACTGGCGTCAGCTGGGACATGCAATCCGGTTGCATGCAGTGGATATTCCTCTGGCCGATCCGCATTTCTGGACAATGCAGGGTGCTGTACGTGTTGCCCAGATTTGTCACGAATGGGGATTAACATGGGGTTCACATTCCAATAATCATTTTGATATTTCACTTGCAATGATTGTCCATGCCGGAGCTGCAGCACCCGGTAAAATTACAGCTCTGGATACACACTGGATCTGGCAGGAAGGGCAGGAACGCTTAACCAGAGAACCTCTAAAAATTAAAGGTGGAATGATTTCTGTTCCTGACAAACCTGGTCTGGGGATTGATATTGATATGAATCAGATTGAAAAAGCAAATAAACTGTACATGGAAAAAGGACTTGGGGCGCGGGACGATGCTGTGGCCATGCAATATCTGATACCGGGCTGGAAATTTGACAATAAACGCCCCTGTCTGGTTCGTTGAATTTTCAGGTAACTTCGCTCATAAATAAAGAGAAAAATAAAATGGAAAAGAAAACAGGATTTAAACCAAAAGGAATAATCCCGGCAGTGATAACCCCTCTCACCACTGAAGGCAAGTTTAATGAAAGAGCTATGCGCAAATTGTTAAATTATCTGATCGACGGAGGTGTACATGGTTTATTTGTTGTCGGGACACCAGGTGAATTTTACGGGCTGGCACCTGAAGAAAAACGCGATATTTTTATGATTACAGTGGACGAGACCAAGGGAAGGGTTCCTGTTTATGCCGGAACTAACGGTATTACTACCCGAGAAACTGTTATGTTGACCCAATTAGCCCAGGAATGCAGGGTGGATGCAGTTTCCGTTTTAACTCCTATGTTTATTGCTCCTACCCAG
>JAPLEC010000356.1 GCA_026391515.1 Bacteroidia bacterium
ACCTAAACTCGGATGCATCTATCATATACCATACAAAGATGGAATTGCTGATGATTATTTTACAACGCGCTGGTTTACAGGTCAATATAAGAAAGCAACAGGGAAAGAGCTGAAGGGTGTAAAAGAGCTGGCTGACCTGGCCGGTTCTGATAAAACGGTGACTAACCTCTTTACGGATTTTGGATCAAGGCTTGGGATATTCCTGGCTCCATGGCTTAACAGATTCAAAGCTGAAATCCTTGTCATTGGCGGAAATATCTCGCTTGCTTATAACCTCTTCGGAAAAGTTTTTGAAGAGAGCCTGAAGAAGGAAGGCTGTCAGAGCAAGGTAGCACTTTCGACATTGAAAGAAGATGCTGCCATTCTTGGCTCTGCATACCTGCTCGATGATGAATTCTGGAAATCAATTCAGCATGCTCTGCCATTGATGTAGGCGACCGGCGACCGGAAAAATTAACAGATAACCTTAACCCATAATAATATGAATACTGAAAAAATAAATCTTAAAAAAATATCTCCCGTTTTGATGGGCTTCTTCGTAATGAGCTTTGTTGATCTGGTAGGTATCGGAGTCGATCGGGTGAGCAAGGATATGAGCCTTAGTGCGACATTAGCCCAGCTTATTCCTTCAGCCACGTTCCTCTGGTTTCTTCTTCTTTCTATTCCTGCCGGAGTGCTGCAATCACGTCTGGGCAAGCGTTTTATGCTCAATATCGGGATGGGAATCACCGCCATTGGATTGGGGGTTGCATATTTCTTTGATTCATTCAAGATGGTGCTTGCAGGCTTTGCACTTCTGGGAATCGGCAACACTATAGTTCAGGTTTCTGCGAATCCTCTTTTAGTCGATGTTGTTCCCGGAAACAGGGCTTCAAGCTTCCTTAGTTTCTCTCAATTTGTTAAGGCTATAGGTTCTATGCTGGGAGCTCCTGCAGCAGTCCTTTTTGCCAGAGTATTCAATGATTGGAAGGTGGAATTTCTTGTATTTGGTGTTGTATCAATACTGGCAGTTCTATGGCTTGGTACTGTAAAAATTGATGAGTCGAAGCAGGAAGAGATCAAAACATCCATTGCCTCAACATTCAAACTTCTGGGGAATGGTTTTATACTGCTGATGGTACTTTCAATTTTTATTGTAGTAGGTGTCGATGTTGGTTTCAACTCAAATTCCGGACAGTTCCTTGAAAAACACTTTAGTATCGATCCGACTGCAGCTGAGTCTGGGAGAAGTGTTTATTTCTTCGGACGTATGCTTGGTACTTTTGTCGGTGCTATTATTCTTACAAAGATCTCTTCGCGTAAATTCTTCATGTGGACATCAGTGCTGGGGATATTATGTTTTATTCTGATCCTTTTAATCAAGTCGCATATTCTGGCTTGGGGTTTAGTATTCATGATCGGTCTTGCAGTAGCAAATATCTGGCCTCTTGTATTTTCAATTGCGGTAGAAAAGTATCCTTCACGAAGCAACGAGATCTCTGGACTGATGATGACGGCTATCTTTGGAGGAGCAGTCATTCCTTTACTCGTCGGCTGGATAAGCGAAATCAGTAGTATTAGGTTAGGGATGACAATACTTGTTGCCTGTATGATTTACCTCTTTGCTGTCTCGATGTACTGCCTTAAAAAATCATAATGATTAACTGAAATTCAGATTAATCAAATAGTTATCAAAACTAGTTGCGTCCTGGCATAATTGTCAGGACGTTTTTTTAATATACTATGAGAGTGGTTTTTAACAGATCTTCATCACGTGAAGAGCTTCCGACCATGATTTCGAATTCACCGGGCTCAACAATATATTTCATGTCAATATTATGAAATGCGAGTTGTTCCGGTTTTATTTCCAGAGTCACCATTTTAGTCTCCCCTGGTTTCAGTGAGATACGTTTAAAGCCTTTGAGCTCTTTGACCGGCCGCGTAACCGAGCTGACTTTATCCCGGATATACATCTGGACAATTTCATCTCCAGCAAGCTTCCCTGTATTGGCTACCTCAACTTTAACTTTTACTGAACCGTTCACCCTGATTTTCCCTTTATCGAGGTGAAGATTCTTGTACCTGAAACCGGAAAAGCCTAATCCATAACCAAAATAAAATAAAGGCAGATTATCCTGCGACAGGTACTCATTTATCTGGGCGCTTGGCTTAAAATTATAATACATTGGCAGCTGTCCGGCAGATTTAGGTACAGTAATAGTGAGCTTGCCGGATGGATTGACATCCCCGAAAATAATATCAGCTGCTGCTGTCCCGGTTTCCTGTCCCATATACCAGCCTTCAATAATTGCAGGAACTTTTTGTGCGATATAATTTATTGAAAGAGGCCGGCCATTCATCAGATATGCTACAACAGGCTTTCCAAGAGCAACGATAGCTTCGACAAGCTCATTCTGCTGCCCGAAAAGATCAAGGGTCATATTGTCGCCGATATGAGTTTTTGCCCAAGCCTCGCGGCACAAATGTTCATTTTCGCCGATAGCAAGGATCACTATTTCAGCTTTCTTTGCGGTTTCCACAGCTTGTTTAATCAGCTTAAGGTTTTCCTCTCTCGAAGGAAATTTAATCTCGTCAAGCTTCCAGTTGAAAAAAGGAATAGTAGCATTTGTTGTGAGCTTGCAACCCTGGGCAAACAATATTTCAGATTTTGAACCAACTTTCTTTTTGATTCCTTCGTACAGGCTGATTTTTTTGTAAGGTTCACCGGCATATCCTCCGAAAAACACATCCTTTGCACAAGGACCTATCACTGCAATTTTTTTGTATTTATTCTTTGGAAGAGGAAGAATTCCGTCATTTTTAAGGAGAACTATTGATTCATGTGCCGCTTTAAGTGCCAGCTTTTCCGTTGCCGGATCTTTGCTGATCTTAACAGCTGCTTTCAGATCGACATAAGGGTTTTCAAAAAGTCCAAGTCTGAATTTCAGCTCAAGTACCTGAGATACAGCCTTATTGATATCTGCCAGTCGGATTTTTCCCTCTTTAAGAAGCGTGGAAAGATATTTATAACAGTTAGCCTGTGGGAATTCAAACTGAACTCCACTGTTAAATCCGGTTTTTGCTGCTTCTTTAATATCCCCGGCAACACAATGTTTATTAAACAGCTGGTCAACTCCATAATAATCAGAGACAACCATTCCTTTAAAAGCCCATTCTTTACGAAGGAGGTCATTCAGCAGCCATTTATTGGCGTGTGAAGGAACACCGTCAACCTCGTTATATGAAGGCATTACGCTTGCAGGTTTGACATTATCAATGCACATCTTAAAGGGTGGCATATGATAATCGAGAAGAACTCTCAGTGAGTAGTTCGCCGGTCCCTGATTCTGTCCTCCTTCAGACTGTCCGTGTCCGGCAAAATGCTTCAGAGTTGCAGCCACATGACCGGGAGCAATCGTGCCGTCAGAAGAACCCTGCAGTCCTTTTACAGCTGCACAGCTAAGGGTTCCATTCAGATAGGGATCTTCACCATAGGTCTCTTCATCACGGCCCCACCTAGGCTCTCTGCAAACATCAATAACAGGTGTCAATGCATGATGTGTTCCTCTGGAGCGCATCTCCTTTGCTATTGAAGAATATACCTTTTCAAAGAGATCAGGATCCCATGAACAAGCAAGCCCTATTGCCTGCGGAAATGCAGTTGCATCACGACGCATCATGCCATGCTGTCCTTCATCAACAAATATGACAGGTATTCCCAGACGTGTTTCTTCGACACAGTATTTCTGGATCTTGTTGCGCTGAACTACTGTTTCCTTTAAAGGCCAGAAAGCAGGATGCACTGAATTGGCACCCTTGCCGAAAGCGGCTTTCATTTTTTCCGGATCATTGAGGAACTCATCATTAAAATCCTCCACACCGCCGTTCCACAATCCCATCAGCTGCCAGACTTTCTCCTCAATTGTCATTCGTGCGAGAAGGTCCTTCACTCTTGTCTGAACCGGAAGTTTCGGATTCTTATATGATGCAATCTTTTTAGATTGCATGGAGTGGTTTCTCTTGATTGTATCAGTCATGATTTTGAAGTTTTATTAATTATGCATTGCTGAAATTCTTGCGGCGTTCAGCCAGTTCGTTTTGCATCTGAATTTCTTTTGATCTGGTTATTTTATAGAAGAACAACAGACCAATCATTATAACAACAGCCAGTGCTGGGTAAATGCTTGTTGACAGGCGTATGCCTTCTATTGCATGCGGTGTCTGACCAAGCTTTGCAGGGGGTGCCACATAACCGTACCATGAGAGCAACATACTGCTAATGGCTCCGCCGATGGCCAAACCAACTTTCAGACCAATCACAACACCGGCAAAAACTATAGCTGTTGACCTTCTGTTTAATTTCCAGTCGGAATAATCAGCTACATCAGCCATCATAGCCCAGGGTACAGGCATAGTAATACCCCACGAAAAATTAAACAAAATCTGAAGCACCAAAACCAGGAATATACCTGATGGTGGAACAACATAAAACATGGCAGCAAAAATTATAGCCATCACAAGTCCCAGGATAAACACATTCCGTTTACCCATTCGTTTGACCAATATACTTGACACGACAATACCCAGAATTGATGCCAGCTGGCCAAAAATATTGGTTATACCAAATACACTTATTGCCGCGTCTGCATTTTTCCCTGCAAGGCCTATTAATTCCAGGAATCCGAATAAACCATTATTTAATGTATTCATAAAGTTGGTCAAGCTGGGAATGTCAAGGTAATACTGGAAATAAAATATCAGCATGCCATTTCGTATAGCCAGGAAAATGAACATCATGACAAATACCATGAACATAATAACCCACGGACCATTGTGGACAAGATCCGAAATATCCTGTCTGAGTGATTGCTTCTGCTCAGGGTTTGGTTTAATCCTTTCTTTCGTCCATGAAAATGTGAGGAGAAAGAATAGCACGGCAAGTGCCGAAAATATACCCATAGTAATCATGTACCCTTTGGCATCTTCGCCTTTGCCAAAATGGTGGACCATTGGAAGAGCAAAGCCCTGGATGGCTATAGTTGCAAGAACAACAAACACAAAACGGACAGAGAAAAGACTGTTTCTTTGTTTCTGGTCGCCTGTAATAACACCGCTGAGTGCTGAATATGGAATATTGTTGGCCGAATAAACCAGCATTAAAAATATATAGGTAACAAAAGCCCAGATTATTTTCCCTGCTTGTTCCATGTCGGGAGTGTAAAATGCAAGGAATCCGAAAATGCCAAAAGGAACAGCCGTCCATAGTATCCATGGTCTGAACTTGCCCCAGCGGGTTTCGGTACGGTCAGCAATTACCCCCATTACAGGATCCGCAATAGCTCCTACAAAACGACCTACAAGGAATAGTATCGCGATCACAGCCGCGCTTATTCCAAAAGTATTTGTATAAAAGCTCAGCTGGAGCAGCATTATCGTTTGAAAGATAAAATTGGCTGCTGCATCACCGAGGCTAAATCCAATTTTTTCCCTTATTGTTATTCTTTCGGCCATATCTGATGTATTAATTAATAGATATAAATATTATGAATACGAATATAAGAAATCGCAAACTAAAAACTATTTCAATTTATGCAAAATAAAGTTTCCTGAAAATAGAACTCTTTCTGTTTGTAATTTGAACGCAAAACTTGCAAATTGCAGTCGAAACCGGCAACCGGCCACCGGTCACCGGCCACCGGTCGCCCAACTCAATATAAATAAAAATTAAAACATACAGATAATGAAAAATATTAAACTTGGCAGACGTGATTTTCTGAAAAAGACAACCGCTGCCACATTTGCTTTTACAATAATTCCACGTCATGTTTTTGGCGGCCAGGGATATACAGCTCCAAGTGACCAGCTGACAAAAGGTATTATCGGTGTCGGCGGAATGGGACGCGGACATATCGGATACGAAGGAACAAAGCTTTTGGCTGTTTGCGATGTCGATAAAAACCATCTGAACCAGGCAATTACTCTGGCCGGAGGAAATGTTACCGGTTATCATGACTTTCGGGAACTTATAGCAAGAGACGATATCGACATTGTTCATATCGCCACTCCGCCTCACTGGCATGGGATAATTGCAAAAACAGCTGCCGAAGCAGGTAAAGATATCTGGTGCGAAAAGCCAATGACCCGAACTATCGGCGAAGGGATAAAACTTGTTGAAGCTGTTCAGAAGAACGGAGTCATGTTCCGGCTTAATACATGGTTCCGTTTTAAGGATCAGTTTTATGGTTTGGGAACAACCGTAAAACCGCTAAAGAAGCTTGTCGCCAGCGGGATTCTCGGATGGCCCCTTAAGGTAACTGTCAGCGGGATAACAGGTTACGACTGGAAATTCTATTGGAGCGGACTTTACAACCTGAAACCAATGCCTGTTCCCGAAGAGCTCGACTATGATTTCTGGCTCGGACCTGCACCATACAAACCATATAACCCTGAAAGAGTCCATGCCAAATTCCGTGGATACTGGGATTATGACGGCGGTGGTCTTGGCGACATGGGACAACACTATCTCGATCCGGTTCAGTACCTGCTGGGGAAAGATGATACCGGACCAGTTTCAGTCGAGATAGATGCTCCGCAGCAACATTATGACGCAGTCGGCTCATGGCGCAGAATCACATATACTTATGCTGATGGCTGTCAGATAATCCTTGATGGCGAAAACCGCGACAAAGATGCTGCATATATAGAAGGTCCTCATGGCAAAGTTTATAAAGGCTTCAAATCAGATATTCCTGATCTTGAAAAGCTGATTGACTCACTTCCGGATCCTGAGCCTCAAATAACCACTTTCACAGAATCGGTTAAGACAAGAAAGAAATTTGCACTTAACGAGGCTAACGGTCACAGATCATGCACAATCGTAAACCTTGGTATTGTTGCATTACGTTTAGGAAGAAATCTTAAGTATGATCCTGTAAATCAGCAGTTTGTTGATGATGAAGGTGCTAACAGGCTCATTAACCAGCCGATGCGCGGTCCATGGAAAATATAATTTAAGTCGAAAAGTCCATAAAGTTTATAAAGTCCCTAAAGTTCATAAAGTCCATAAAGTCTTTAAAGTTAAAAGGTGAAAAAATGAAAATAAAGAATATACTTCTCACGGTTCTCTCTCTCCTGCTAATATCTTCTTCCTCTTTTACCCAGGACAAACGAACTCTGGAAACTAAAATTGCTGATCTCCTTGCCCAGCTTCCGGCAAACGATCTCCAGTACACTAATAAGCTTATGGATGACATGTATGCTCTCGGCGAAGAAGGGCTGAAAAAGATCTGCGACCAGATCATACCTGCAGGAACAGGCGATGATACGCGACCGAGGTTTGCTGTGGAAACTCTGTCAAGATACCTTTCACAGAAAGGAAAAGAGAATGAAAAAGCTGTTTGGGAAAAGCTCTGCATTTCTTATGCTGCGCTGCAAAAAGATCCCGGAGTGAAGGATTTCTTCATTAAACAGCTGCAGCTGATAGGTGGCGAACAGACAGCTGAAGCAATGAAGAGCTTTCTTTCTGATAAAGACATTTGTAATTCTGCAGTTGCCGCTCTGACTTCTGTTGGAGGCAGGAGCGCAGAAAAGATTCTTGCTGAATCTCTTAAAGAAAAGGATCTTCCTTGTGCTGCCGCAGTGATGAATGCTCTTGCCGGGATGAAATCAAAGGCTGCTGTTAATGAGTACATTGCATGGATAACAACTGCAGATGTCAGCACAAAAGCATCGGCATATAATGCACTTGCTCAGAGTGGAGATCCATTGGCTTACAATGTTCTTTTAAATGCCGCGAAAAGCTGTTCATACAGATGGGAGAGCACAGGCGCTACTTCAGCCTTACTGAATTATGCAAAAAATATAGCTCAAAATGGTGATATCAAAACCATGGATAAGATTTGTAAGCTGCTTATCAGAAATTGCAATGATAAACTTACCATGCAGAATAAATCAGCTGCTCTCGAAACCTATGTCAGCTTTCACGGGATAAAGGCATTCCCTCAGATATTGAAAGCAGCCAGGCACTCAGATAGCAGGTACAGGAATGCAGCAATAAATATGTCGGCTTCAATTCCAGGGAATGAGGTTGCTAAAAAATGGATCGCTTTCTTCCCGAAAGCTATACCGGAAGCAAAGCCTGAAATTCTGAGGATGCTGGGTAACTCCGGCAATGAGGAAGCTGAGGTGCTGGCTGAATCTGCATTGGCCTACCATGATGGTACAGTGAGGCAGGCTGCGGCAGAGGCCATTGCAAAAATCAGTGGTAAAAAGGTTGCTACTTCCCTGATAAGTTACATTACAAAGCATCCGGATGCTGCTGACCAGGAGGCTGCAGTTAATGCTTTCAAATCCATTGCAGGTAATGAAGAGGTTATCCTTCTTTATCCGGCCCTTGATTATTGTACTTCTTCATCCGGAAAGAAAAGTATCATTGAGCTGATGGCATGGAAAAAGATGCATCCACAATTAAAGATGGTCATGCCTTATACTTCATATACTGATGAATCTGTCAGAAGTGCAGCATACAAAGCACTGGCTGCATTTGCGCAGCCAGAAGATCAGGGGGATTTTATTAAGTTGCTTGCAGATACGGAAAACCCTGAATACACGGCCAGTATTCAGGAAGCGCTTGCTTCTGCAGCAGGCAAAATAAATGATCCGGAAAAACGATCAGCAGAAATACTGAAAGCACTTGGCAATCAGAATCTCAAAGCAAAGCTCATACCTGTCCTCTCTAAAACAGGAGGGAGGGAAGCGCTTAATGCAGTTCTTAAAGAGTTTGAAAATGGAAATCCTGAAATGAGAGAAACATGCTTCAAAGCACTCTCTTCATGGACCAATTATTCTGCTTCTTCAGCATTGTACGAAATATGCACATCGGGTAATAAAACTTATGAGGCACCTTCTTTCGAAGGATATGTTCAACAAATAAGAAATGCACCAATAAGTGATGAGGAAAAACTGCTGCTTTTCCGTAAGATTATGCCTTTTGCAAAATCAGCTGAACAAAAAAATGAAATATTAAACGAATCTGGAAAGCTGAAGACTTACCAATCACTGTTTTTTGTTGCTGAATATATTGATAATCCGACCACATCTGCAGTTGCAGCAAGATCAGCAATGAATATAGCTC
>JAPLEC010000159.1 GCA_026391515.1 Bacteroidia bacterium
CATATTCAATAGGATCAGAGAACCTTTCCTTTTGAACACGTGTCATGTAAATGATGTCGGCTTTGGAAATTATATCTGTAAAATCTGAATGCTCATAATATTTCAAACCCATATTATCGAGATAGAGTTTGAATTCATCAGGCATTCTGAGCTCTTCGGGTGATATGAAATTGAAAGTTGCGTTCCACCTCGACATGGCCATCATCAATGAATGAACAGTTCGACCGTATTTAAGGTCGCCAACCATGAAAATATTAAGTTTATCGAGCTTCCCCTGGGTTTTGCGAATTGAATAGAGATCCAGAATTGTTTGTGTCGGATGCTGGTTGGCTCCATCGCCTGCATTAATAACCGGCACTGATGCTATTTCGCTTGCAAACCTTGCACTGCCTTCTATCGGGTGCCGCATAACAATAAGATCGCTATAGCTGCTGACCATTTTTATTGTGTCATGCAAAGTTTCGCCTTTCGCAACGCTGGAGCTTGCAGCATCTGAAAATCCGACAATTTTCCCGCCAAGTCTGTTTATGGCACTTTCAAAGCTTAGCCGTGTACGCGTCGAAGGTTCAAAAAACAGTGTAGCAATAACTTTCCCTTCGAGCAGCTTTCTGACAGGTTGCTTTTCAAATTTCTCAGCCATGTCAAGAATCTTAAGAATTTCTCCGGTTGAGATATCATCAATTGAAACTAAACTCCTGTTTTTCATTCGATTGTCACATTTAAGAGCTAACTCCGGATATCAATTCAAAATTACTCAAGATTAACCATTACACTGATAAATGTTGATAATTAATTAACAACTTTTATCAGTTTCCCGTGGATTATTTTGCAGATAAAAACCTGTAATTGAGACCTTCAATTCTTGAAAAACGTTCAATGATCCTTTCTTTTGCCGATGATCGGAAATCAATTATTATCCTGCACTCAAGATCAAAATTATGCTCTGATTGAATAATGTTTTCCTCCTTGACTATTTTCATTACATCATTCATGGCAGTATAAGGATAAGTGATCTCATAGAATTCATGAATAATATGATCAATTATTTCAGCATTTGAAAGTGCTGATTCTGCTGCCGACCTGTAAGCATTTATCAGACCGCTTACTCCGAGAAGTGTCCCGCCGAAATACCTGGAAACGATAATAAGAACATTAGTCAGCCCAAATGATCTGATCTGCCCCATTATGGGTTTTCCGGCAGTTCCGGATGGTTCCCCGTCATCATTTGTTCTCCATACCTGACCTTCATTACCAAGCAAATAAGCATAACTATGATGTTTTGCTTCATGATACTTTCTCCTCACATTCTCCAGAATAATCTTAATCTCTGATTCATCTGTTACCTGATATGCTTCTGAAATAAATTTGCTGCCCTTTTCTTTATAAATACCACAGGATGCAGATTTAATAGTTTTATAGGAATCAGAAATTTTCATGAAAATAGAAATATAGTCTTTTGTAATCTGATCATGCAATATTAATTAAATCTGCCTGTTCTAAACCGTGTTTCATAAAAAATCCTAATTTTGTTACAATTGAGGAATATTATGAGCGTATTACTTGACGAAAAAGATCTTCAGAAACTTATTGTGATAGGAGACAGGATTCTAATCAAACCCAAGATTCCACAATCAAAGACAAAAAGCGGGCTTTTTTTGCCTCCGGGGGTAAATGAGAATGAAAAGGTACAGATCGGATATGTACTGAAGGTCGGCCCGGGATACCCCATCCCTTCAGTGAATGATACAGATGAACCATGGAAAAACAGGACTGATGAACCGAAATATGTTCCTCTTCAGCCACGCGAAGGCGACCAGGCCGTTTATTTGCAAAACAGCGCTATTGAAATTGAATTCAACAAAGAAAAATATATTGTTGTCCCACAATCAGCTATTCTGCTGCTTTTACGTGACGACGGGCTTTTCGAATAAAACATTCTGAAATGGAAAATGGAATCCTGAAAGGGAAAAAGATACTGATTGTTGAAGACGACCTGTCGAGCAGATTGTACCTGAATAAAATCCTCGAAAAGACCGGAGCAATCCTCATTAATGCAGGCGATGGAGTAGAAGCCCTGAATATCGCAACTGATGATCCTGATGTTGAAATAATCCTTATGGATATCCAGCTGCCCGTGATGGATGGATATACTTCGGCAAAAAAAATAAGAGAGCTGGGTAGAAGAGTTAATATAATCGCTCAGACAGCATATAGCCTTTCAGGTGATATGGAAAATATTCTGGCTTCAGGATTTGATGATTATATTATTAAACCAATTTATTCCGGACAACTGATTGAAAAACTATCTTCTTTTTTTGTAAAGTAATAATATTAAATGAATTACTTGCAGCAAGTTTCTACTCAGGATAAACAGA
>JAPLEC010000035.1 GCA_026391515.1 Bacteroidia bacterium
TGATTTTAAAGAAAATATACTCTGGTTTGCGGGAGCAAACAATCCGCTTTACCTTGTCAGGGGCGGTGAGCTTATTCACTACAGGCCAGATAAGATGCCGGCAGCAATCCATTATAAAATGCTACCATTCACTCTCCATAAAATTGAACTTCAGAAAGGAGATGCATTCTATATCTTTTCTGATGGTTATGCTGACCAGTTTGGTGGACCCAGGCAGAAGAAATTTATGTCAATGCAGCTCAAAGAGACGCTTGTCGAATTGTCTGGAAAACCTATGCTGCAACAAGCGGAAAGGTTGAATGAAATTTTTGAGGGATGGCGTGGTGACAATCCTCAGGTAGATGATGTAACCTTAATAGGAGTAAGGTACTAACGACATTCAACTTTTGTCGTAAGTGCACCCACTTTCACATCTGGTATCGCTTCTTGTTTTACAAGGTCAGAACCGCAATATTCTGTTTCTGATCCGGTATTTGTCACATTACCATTTTCATAGGTAACCTGCTTGCAGAATTTACAGTTTTTGAACAAAGCCTCACATGATGTAAGTGACCAGGCAATAAGAATGAAACTTGCTACGTAAATTAATTTCTTTTTCATACACATAATAATTACTTTTCAAATATACAAAAACTCTTTCATTACTTGGAAAACAATATTGAAAGCAGTTACTAATTGATAATTAGTCAATCCTTAATAACTCGTTTTTAGAATAAAATAGATATGGAGATACTTTTTTAATAGAAAAAAACTCTGCTGAAAAATCGGCAAAATAATTTCTCGTTCGATTTTTCTCAACAATCTTCTGAAGTTTAAAGCTGTTGCAGCCAGAATAGCATTAATTTCATCACCAATAGAGCCTTTGAGATAATTTTTTACCATTCGGCAATCTTGTTTTATGTGTCCGATCACCGGCTCGATTGCGGCCCTGCTTCTACATTGTTTCCTCTTTTTTCGTTTTTCATATTCACTTTTACCTCTTGGAGATCCAGGAGAAACAATATTTGTATTATCAATCTGCTTTTTACCTTTATATCCTCTGTCAACAATTGCATTTTCAAATTCTCTTCCAGTAATTTTATAACAATGATCTAATGTGGTTTTAAGAGTTTTGCTGTCATGAGGATTTCCTTTAAAATTAACGACTCCCACGATTATGTTTGATTTTGGCAGCATTGCAAATGATACTTTTGAACCAAATTCATACGGCTTATGAGCTTTACCTTTTGCTATGCATGCCACCTCTGGTTCATGTAAGCTGTAAATCTTATCTTTATCATGGCGTTTCTGATAAATTACCCTCGTAAACAGATTGATCTGTTCCTGATAACGTTCAAGCTTATCCTCCTGAAGTTTTCTTTCCAGGTCCCGTGTAATTCTGCCTGCTATAGTCCTCATTTTTCGGAGTGCTTTCACAGCTTCTTTCTTACGCTTTGGATGATGTGCAAACCGTTGTTTTATCAATAACTTTTTCATTGTACGGCTATAGCTCTGTCGTAGCTCGATTCCTTCATTTTCTGCAATTTTGTTGCATTTATTTACAATCTTCCGATACAACTTGGCGTCTGTGGGAAACGTGATGTTTTTTTCCTGCACAGTCGAATCAACAATCACATCCCGACCTTTAGCATCTTTCCCCTGTAATCGTACAGATAATGCAAAAAGTTTTTCTACTCCTTCTTTCCCGATACGCTTGCGAAAATGTACCAAATCACTTGGATCGCAAGGGAACTTCCACTGAAACTCTGCTTCTCCACAGAAGTGCTGAAAGTAAGGATCTCTTATCCATTCAGACATAATTGTCTCATCACCAAGATTATACATCTGTTTTAGAATCAATAACCCTGCCATCAATCGAACTGGTTTCGAGGGTAATCCAGTATGAGAATACAAATTAGCAAGTTCTTTCTCCAACTCATCCCAAGGTATTTTATTAGTCAATATAACCAAGGAATGATTCAAGTTTATAAACTCCTTTAATAAGGGTCGAAATAAATTCTTCTGTTGTTGATCGGGTGATTTTCCAAGCATTTTCTACAAGATTTTTCTGCATATTATTAAAAACCTTGCAATCTAAACCACATAATATCAATAAGTTATTAACTTTAACACCCTAATTATCAACACATTAACACATTCTTAAGGATCGACTAGTTAAAACAGCATTAAGCCATCAGGAACCCGATCGGGTTCCTATCGATTTAGGTGGTTTTCAAACAGGTATTCATAAAAATGCTTATAAAGAATTAATCGATTATCTGGGGATAAAAGAAGAAATCGAGATACTTGACCCTGTTCAGCAAATCGTGAAACCCAGTGAGACCGTCTTGCAAAAATTTCATGTGGATGTCAGGTACATCATCGCCCATGGCCCTGATAGTTTCAGAGGAGGAATTGAGAAAAATGAAAGAAACGGAAGGGTTTGGCATGATTTGAAAGATGAATTCGGTGTGGTTTGGTCCATGCCCGATGATCAGCAACTTTTCATGGATATTTCGTATCACCCGCTGGCAAATGCAAGTAATGAGGATATTGCCAATTATTCCTTTCCCGATGGCACGGACAAATCCCGATTCAAAGGTACCCGTGAAGCTGCTTTGAAACTTCGTAATGAAACGGATTATTCTATCTCTACTGGTATAGGAGGTGTGACCTATGAATATTGCTGGTATTTAAGAGGACTGGAACAATGGTTCTGTGATATGCTGGTCAATCCAAAATTTTGTGAAGCACTGATTGAGCAGACTTTAAAATTCTGGTACAATTATTATACTGGCTTTATGGAAGCCGTGGGGGATATAGTAGATATTGTAATGGTAGGTGATGACCTTGCAGGACAGGGAGGGCCACTCTTTTCTCCTGATTTTTATCGTTCTGTTATTAAACCGCGTCATAAGAAGTTAATACAGCATATTCGTTCCTTAACAAAAGCGAAGATTTGGTATCATACCTGCGGTTCATGTGTGGAATATATTCCCGATCTGATTGATATTGGCGTAGATATAATCAATCCTGTTCAAACTAGTGCCAGAAACATGGATCCTGTTCATTTGAAAAGGCAATTTGGTAATCATATCGTCTTCTGGGGCGGTGGTATTGATTCTCAGCATGTGCTGCCTTTTGCAACACCTGATCAAGTAAAGAAGGAAGTTCATCAATCTCTTGAAATTTTCAAACCAGGCGGGGGATATGTGTTCAACAATATTCATAATATCCAGTCGGGAGTACCTGCTGAGAATATTATAGCGATGTATGAAGCGGCTTATGAGTTTGGATTCTATTAGTAACCTTAATTTGAGTCTTTCCCCCTGTAAAGAAAAATCATGATCATTATATTAATAAAAAGTTATTTTTGTTTTTGAATTAGTTTTAAAGAATGGAAAATAAAAAATCGGTTGTAATAATTGGTGCAGGTATTGGAGGGATTACTACAGCTATCTATCTGGCAAAAAACGGATACAATGTAAATATTTATGAAAAAAATTCTGTACCGGGGGGACGGTGCGGACAGCTGATACACGAAGGTCACAGATTCGATCTTGGAGCAACAATGCTTCTGATGCCAGGTGTTTACAGGGAGATATTCAGCAGTGTCGGAATTGATTTTGATAAAACGCTGGAGGTTAGACCGCTTGATGATCTTTATAGATTGTATTTCGATGATGATACGCAGATCGCCTTTACAACGGATAAGAAAATCATGGAATCTCAGTTAGAGGCAATTGAAAA
>JAPLEC010000299.1 GCA_026391515.1 Bacteroidia bacterium
CATAACCACTGCATCTGCAAGATTATCAGGGAATTTTGAATAATATGTATTTGGCTCAAGGGTTTTATGATCGCGATACATTCCAATATGTCCGATTCTTGCAGAAGGAATAAGATTTGAGATTCCATCAACCATACCGAGTCCTGCTCTTAAAACCGGGATCAGGACAACGTCTCTTGCAAGCTCCTGTGTATCGCAGGTTCCCATCGGAGTTTCGACGGTGATATTTTTTAATGGCAGGTCGCGGGTTATTTCATAAGCCATCAGTCCGGCAATTTCTTCAAGCGTTTCGCGGAACTCTTTTGTTTCAGTCTCTTTCCGGCGAAGCTGGGTAAGCTTATGAGTAATAAGCGGATGTTTAAGAAGATTAAGCATATCGGAATTAATTGCATTCATTCAAAGATAATGTAAAAACATTTCTCAGATCAACAGATTGCTCCTATGGAGCTCAACTTTAATTGATTAACGTTTGCTACAAACAGGTCGTCCCTGACGGAAGTAAGAATATTTTGTAACGTTTCTTTTTGGACTGCATAGCAGTTGCCTGTTTGTAACAAGGGGTATGCGATGGCTTAAGATGTTCGTAGAACATCGAATTATTGTAGTAGTAACAAAGAACATATTGTTTAAGATGGTCGTAGGCCATCAAATAATTGTCTGTCAATATTTTAATTATTCAATCCTCTACGAGGATCTTGGGTTATTGGTAATCCTGTTTCTACAATAATTTGATGATCTACGATCATCGTTACATGGAGCATAGGAAAATGGATTTAAGCCGTACAGCGGCGATCTGTTTTTTCTATTAGTTTTAGTCTTTTGAATTTATAAGAAACTTGTATATTTATAGTATCACAATAATTGTCTTCATTAAGAAATTATTCTAACCTCCTGATAATATGAATAAAGAAGAAACTAAATTTCCCGAAAATCTCAACAGATCGGTTAATTCCTGCTGTAATGGCCATCACGGCGAGACACCCAATGAAATGACAAGACGAAAATTTGTTTCAATGACTGGCACAAGCGCCCTTGGAACTGTTGCTCTTTCCGGACTTTCATGGGCTGCTCTCAGATCAGTACAAACCGATGAAGCTTATAATCCTAAGCGCCAGCCTCTGATAGTAAAACCGATTTTGATGTACGAAATACCTTCCCGCAGGAACCAGACTAGCTGGAGAAGCTGGGGAGGAATACAGACTGAAAAAGATGTCAGTGAAGAAATGACCCGAATCGGAGAAGAGCTCAAAGTGCTTAACTCCAAAGCAGATTTCCCGGTCGATTTTCTTCCAGTTTCATGTGTTCGTACAAATCAGGATTTAAACAGTATTAACGATCTGGTAAATTCGGATTTGTTTCTGATATATGCCGCCGGAGGTGGAATGGATAAATTCGATGTCCTTAATAAAATGGGAAAGAACATCATCTTTTTCTGCCGCCATAAATCAGGTCCTGTTTATCTGTGGTACGAAATAATCAGTCCGCGATATCTTCGCCAACACACAGATTTACTTACAGTTAAAGGAATTGATGAGAATGATGTTGTTATTGACAACCAGGATGAGCTCATGTGGCGTATGAGAGCATTGTGCGGATTGAAAAATACAATGGGTTCGAGAATAATTGCTATCGGCGGCCCGGGTGCCTGGTCACAACCGCTGGATGTGGTTATGAAAGTTGTCGGTGAAAAGTACAAGCTTGATATTCAGACTGTTTCTTACGATGAATTAGGCAAACTGATTACTGAAGCAAGACGTGATAACTCGTCACTGAGCAGTGCCAGAAGTCGCGCTAATGAATACTTAAGAGACACCGGAATAAAGCTTGAAACTGACAGGAAATATGTCGAAAACTGTTTTGTTCTTGAAGATATTTTCATCCGGCTAATGAATAAATTCAGTTGCAGGGCTATTACGGTCAATAACTGTATGGGGACCATCATGCCTCTGGCAGAAACAACCGCATGTCTGACACTTAGCCTGATAAACGATGCAGGTTACCTTGCTTTCTGCGAATCTGATTTTGTTGTTGTTCCGGCAGGTATTTTGATGGCAAATATTACCGGTAAGCCTTCTTTCCTGAACGATCCTACATATCCGCACGATGGCACTATTACTCTTGCACATTGCACAGCACCACGCAGGATGGACGGAAAGAAATCAGAACCTGCAAGGATACTTACTCATTTTGAATCGGATTATGGTGCCGCTCCCAAGGTCGAAATGCTTGTAGGACAAACGGTTACTAATATAATGTCAGATTTTAAGTTTGAACGTAATGTCGGGTTGAAAGGAAAAATAATTGATAATCCGATGCTCGATATCTGCCGTTCGCAGATTGACATAAGTTTCGATTGTGAAAGTAGAATAGTAGCTGAACAGATGCCCGGATTTCACTGGATAACTGTTTACGGAGATTATCTGAACGAAGCAGGTTATGCTCTGAAAAAGATGGGAATTAAGTTTGAGAATCTTGGTTAATTCTCTGGAATCCTTCCGGGATTTTTCTTATTAACATCTTGGTTTTGAATTAAGAAAAAAGTAAATTTATATCTCATTTTAAAGAACACAGCCCCAATGTTTAAAAATGCTTTCAAAGTGATTGATCATCTGATTGGGTTTAAGAAACAATACCTGATTATAATTCCATTATTCTTTTTTATTCTTTCAGTAATTCCGGCTTTAAGCCAGGTCGATTCATCAAAGATCAAATCTGAAAAAGAAAAGAAACCCCCAAAAATTCTGCCTCTGTTTGATAGTAATGAACCTCTTAATGTTACTCTGCGTTTTAATATGACGCAATTTCTGAAAAAGAATAAAAAGGCTGGATCCCTGGATGGAGTTCTTATGATGCATTTCAACGAAACAGATACGGTTGATAAAAATGTTAAAATAAAGTATCGTGGTATCTGGCGTTTTGCAAATTGTAATTTCCCTCCGATACAGATCAATTTTAAAAAGCCGATATATGTATTTTCCGATTCGGGGAAAATTAATAAGATGAAACTGGTAACACATTGTCAAACCAGTCCCCTTTTTGATGAATATATCCTGCGAGAATACCTTGTATACAAGTTATATAATGTGATGACCGATTCCAGTTTCAGGGTCAGATTACTGAAGGTCACATATTTAGATACAGAAAACAAGAAGAAGCCGATAACTCAATATGGCATCTTTATTGAACCTGCATCTATTTTAGCGCTGAGAACAAATTCAATGGTTATTGAATCATTGAACCTTACTCAGAAACATATGATGCCTGAGGTAATAGGAAAGATGGCTGTATTTTTATATATGGTTGCTCAATGGGATTGGGACATACCATCCCAGCATAATGTAGCAATAATCAAACCTCTTAAATTTGACCCTGCGGGATTGGGAGTGCCGGTGCCATATGATTTTGATCTTACCGGAATCGTGAATGCTGAATATGCAGTAACATCTGATGAGCTGGGATTAGAAAACATCCGGGAGCGACTCTTCAGGGGTATTTGCCAGAGCAGGGAGATGTACCAGGAAATCCTTAAAGAATTTATGAGTAAGAAAAATGCACTCTATGCTGTTGTAAATGAATTTCCATATTTAAGCCAGAGATCAAAAAAAGACATAATAATGTATCTCGATACTTTTTTTGATCAGCTAAACAAACAAAAAGACATTGACCTGCTTATAAATAATTTCTTAAATACCTGTAAAAAATTGTAAACTTAAAATTTTCAATATGATAGAAAATTCATTAATCAGCAATTCCTCATTATGGGGTATCCTTATCCGGTTTGGATTTAACCTGTCTTCCCTGATAATCCTTATCGGGGTAGTCTATTACAGTTATTCAAAGAAGGAAAGATTCTTATTTACATTTTTTCTTATAGGTATAATAGTCTTCTTTGTGAGCTCGATAATGAAAAAAGTTGATATTGGTTTTGGCCTCGCTTTCGGATTATTCGCCATCTTCGGAATTCTCAGATTAAGGACAAGAAACTTCAGTGTCAAGGATATGGCTTATTTGTTTACAGTCATCGGATTATCAGTTGTAAATGCACTGGGTTTGCTTATTTTTCCTTTTTACGGGGTCGTGATTCTAAATTGGGTCATAATTATTACTGCATTTTTACTTGAATTATTTGTTGGTGCAAAAATTCATAAGAAACAATCAATCGTTTATAACAATCTTGATTTACTTCGACCTGAAAACCATGAAAATCTTTTACAGGACCTCTCAGCGAGGACAGGACGAAATATTCTGAAGGCAAGAATACGGGAAATTAATTTTAAGAATGGAGTTGCAAAACTAGATATCTTTTATAAGGATAACAGAGGCAAAGTACAAAAAGAGCCCCCAAAACCGTCAGAGCCTGTTGAAACAGTTCAACAGTAAGATGATAAATAGCAGGGAGTTATTGGCGAAAATCCCATCTCATTCAAATTTCGGAATATAAAGCAAAGCTGGATATAAAGATTTATTTGACTTGTATTCAGGACTTTCGTAACTTTATCGCAACCGACATTAATTATGGCTAGCCTCTTCCCTGGTTTTGAATACGATATTTTCATCAGCTACCGCCAGAAGGATAATAAGCACGATGGCTGGGTAACTGGATTTGTTGACCAGCTGAAAGGAGAGCTGGAATCAACATTTAAGGAGGAGATCAGTGTTTATTTTGATATCAATCCGCATGACGGGCTTCTTGAAACGCATGATGTCGATGCCTCACTGAAAGAAAAACTCAAGTGCATTATTTTTATTCCTGTTATATCACGTACTTATTGTGATCCTAAAGCATTCGCATGGGAACATGAATTTTTAGCTTTTATTGAACAAGCTTCCAAGGATCGGTTCGGATTAAAAATAAAATTACCAAACGGCAATGTTGCAAGCAGAGTTCTTCCGGTTCGCATACACGATCTGGATAGTGCTGATATAAGACTTTGTGAATCGGCTCTCGGAGGAGTGATTCGCGGAGTTGATTTTGTTTATAAAGAACCTGGAGTAAACAGACCTCTTACCACGGACGATGATGATAAGAAAAACCTTAACGGCACAAAGTATAAAAACCAGATAAACAAAACAGCCAATGCAATTAAAGAGATCATTTCAGGTTTGAAATCAGAGCCTGATTCACCTTCCAAAGATAAAGTCAAGCAGCTGGAATCATGGGGAAAAGAAACTATCGGTAAACATAAAAGAAAGGTCGGTAAAAAAATATTTGGCCCACGATCAATTAAATGGCTGATACTAATCTTTGTTTTGATTTTATTTGTTTTTGGAGCAAATGCAGTTTACAAACTCATAAAACTTGAAGAAACCAGTAAAACAATTGCTGTATTTTTTTCTCCTGATATAAAAAACGATAATGAACTAGCAGGTATAAGAGATACTTATACTGAAGCAGTTCATATCAAGCTTGGAGCGGTTAAAAGCCTGAATATTACACCCAGATCTGCCTTATTTCAATATAGAGATACTGAAAATTCCTTAAATAAGACATTGAAAGACCTTGGGGTAAACTATTATTTGTATGGTAGTATCAGGCGAAGCGGCAATCAAATCATAACAGGTATCGAATTAACTTCCTTAAAGGCTAATAAGCAGCTTTGGTTTAAAAGCTATGTCTGGGGGGAAAAGCCTGTTTCAACAATCAGTGCAGAGATTGTTCAGACGATTGTCTCCAGATTACATGCAAAGCTGTTGCCTGAGGAATTAAACCAGATCGAAACCGAGCCGACAAGGAATGCTGAAGCCAACCAGAATTATACTATGGCAAATGCAATGTCATACAATGCCTGGTGCTCTTACATAATGGCCAATAAGTATCATAAATCAATAAGTTATAATTCTGCAATACAATCATATGATAAAGCTATAGAAGAAGATTCACTGTTCGCCCAGGCTTATGCAAAACGTGCAATTGCCCGTTCCTTCGGTTACTACATTGGACAGCTTGACTCCACTCAAATCGAGAAATGTCTGGAAGACATTGCTAAAGCCAGTGAAATTAACAAAGATCTGCCAGATATACAGATGGCACTTGGATTCTATTATTATTATTGCAAAAAGGAGTTAGATAAAGCTCTGGAATTCTTTAATATAGCATATGAAAAGGATCCTAAAGACTATCAGCCTTTGTTTTATATGGCAATGGTGTACAGAAGAAGAGGTGAATGGGGAAAATCTAAGAACCTTATAAAAAAATTATTAACGCTTGATCTGCAGGACGCACTTATTTTTACAAACATAGGTTTAACATATACATATTTTCATAATTACGATTCTGCCCTTTTGTTTCATCAAAAAGCAATTGACGCTATGCCTGCCTGGCGCTCACCCTATAATAATAAGATCGAAACACTTATCCTGAAAAATGGCAATACGTCCGAAGCAAGAGTTTTGCTGGAAACTGCAATTCAAAAAACCGGAATAAATTTTACGGAACTTAAAATCCTGCTTGACATTTATGACAGGAAATATGATGATGCATTAAAGAAAGCGGAAAAATCACAACCAGCTGATTATAAATATGCAGGCAATAAACAACTGTTTCTTGCTGAAATATACGAATTCAAGTATAATCTGAAAAATGCGCGGTTATATTATGATTCAGCGCTTGTCAGCTTAAATAGAACTATTGCCATTAATAAAGACGATACTCAAATACACAGTTTGATCGGAATAGCAATCAACACGGGAAATAAAGAAAATGCCATTGCCGAGGGTAAAAAAGCAATAGATCTGATTAAATATGATAATTTCGATAAAAGTGATATGATATTAAACCTTGCAAAGATTTATACTATGATTGGTGAATATGACCTGGCTATAAGTACCATTGATTACCTATTACAGTTCCCATCCTGTATTTCAATAAAATTATTGAAGCTCGATCCGGTATGGGAACCATTGTATGACAAACCGGATTTTCAGTCATTGCTAAGAAAATATTTATAAAACTAAAATATCAGGAACAGACAGGCCTGAACGAATTTTAAACTAAAAAATGAAAAATTATGGAAGAACCCGACAAATTAATAACAAAAGTAGAAGGTCATCCGGAATATCAGACGATACCTTTAGCTCACGAATTTCCAATGCCTTTGGGTGCTGAAAAAAACGCAAAACTGTATAACAGTATGATTAATGCAAAATATCAATACCTGGCAGCATGTTCAAAAGCAAAAATGGAAATGTACAATGAAATCTTGGCAGCTCTTAAGAGACACTTAAGGGTATAGAGATTATCACAATCATAAAAATTAAATTTAATCCTTTAAAAAAAATCATATAACACAAAATGTTAATCTGCATTAAGTTTCATGGCCTGTCTGTTTTATGCCAATCATAATGAAGAAACAACCTGTAGTTTTTATTGCTTTCAGGGATTATGATAACCTTGGGATTGGTTATTTAGCATCAGTATTATCGAAAGCCGGTTTTAAAACCGTTACCATCAACTTTCGAAGCAGAAAAGAGACAATTTTAAAGAGGATATTAAATCTAAATCCTTTGTTGATTGGTTTTTCAATTATTTTCCAATACCATATTATAGAGTTCAAAGATCTGATAAATTATCTGAGGAAAGGCGGAATCAGATGCCATTTTACTGCGGGAGGTCAATATGCAAGCTTAAGATACGAAGAGCTTATAAACCTGATTCCACAGCTCGATTCAATTGTAAGATTTGAAGGAGAACATACTCTTCTTGAACTCGTGAATTGCATTTTTTCCGAAAAAGACTGGAAAGATATAGCAGGTATTGTATACAAGATTAATAGTAAAATTTTCATTAGTCCAGCACGACCTCTTGAAAAGGATATTGACAAATTTCCATTCCCCTTGCGATCCCCTTTAACTAATTATGCATTAGGAAAGAAATTTGCATCAATTATTGCAGGAAGAGGCTGTGTCCATGACTGTTCATTCTGCAATAATAAGGAATATTCAATACAGTCTCCGGGACCAGCTAAGCGAATCAGGAAACCTGAAAAAATTGTCGAAGAAATTGAAGTACTATATTATAAAAAAGAGTGTTCAGTATTTCTGTTTCAGGATGATGACTTTCCCGTGAAGACCGGGAAAGGGTATGAATGGGTAATAAAATTTTGCAAGGAACTGGAGCGTAAAGGATTAAGTGATAAAATCATGTGGAAAATAAATTGCCGTTCAGATGAGATCGATGAAAAAATCTTTAACATGATGAAACTGCACGGCTTATATCTGGTCTTTCTGGGAATAGATGATGGTACAGACGCCGGCTTGAAATGGCTTAATAAGCATATAACAGTGGCTAAAAACCTTGAAGGTATAAATATTCTTAAGAAACTTGGAATAGGTCTTGATTATGGTTTCATGCTTTTCCAGCCGATAACTACGTACCGGTCCTTAAATGATAATCTGGATTTTTTAAAATTAATATGCGGAGACAGCTATTCTGCAGTTACCTTCCTTAAACTGCTTCCCTATTACGATACATGGGTGGAAAAAGAATTGAGAAAAGAAGGAAGAATTAAAGGACCCATTGAATATCTGAATTATGATTTTCTTGAGGAATCTATGAACCATTTTTATAATTTCATAACTGCTTGTTTTAAAGACTGGATGGAAAATTCAGACGGGCTTGTAAATATTTCAAAATGGGCCAGAGATTATTTCGCAGTCTTTTCACATTACTTCAATCCGGCTCCTGAGCTCCCATTGTTAAAACGTAAACTCAGGAAAACAATCTCAAAAAGCAATTTATTTTTCCTTAATACGATGAAAGAACTCTCATGTTTTTTTGAATCAGGACGATATAAAACTGAAGAGAAAAAGATTTTAGTTAGCTACAAGGAGAATATTGATTCAAAACACCAATATTACAAGAAAAGGATTAATAATATTATGGAGAATCTATTAATTCTTACTCAGCCTCTTCCTTACTTTTATTTATAAATTCTGTAATTAGATCCTTATTCCAATTATCACAATATCATCAGTCTGATCTTCATTATTTTCCTCTCTCCACTGCTCAATCTCCTGGTACAACCGTTCACTCTGTTCAGGCATCGGATACTTATGAATATCTGCTAAAAAATCCCTGAACCTGGCACTCTGGTATTTCTTATGACTCTTCCCCCCAAACTGATCTGCGTAACCATCTGAACATAAGTAAATTATATTTCCAATATTCAGCTTAATCTTCTCAGATGTAAACAAATATTCACCATTTTCAGACAATTCTACTTTTAAATTCTTTGGCCTGTATTCGATTAATTTTCCATCAGTTATATGGTACAATGGTGTATTAACTCCGGCAAAAGCCAGCGTGTTGGTTTTTATATCAAGAGTACAAAGAATGATATCCATATCATCCGATAATCCGGAAATGCTTGTATCAAATTTGAGAAACCTGTACACCCTCGAATATAGATGTTGCAATATCTTTACCGGATCTGTGAGCTTTAATTCATTGACAGCCTGGTCGAGAATCCCATAACCGATTGTGCTTAACAACGCTCCGGGAATACCATGGCCGGTACAATCAGCTGCAGCGAAGATTATTTTGTTATCGCGTTTACTGAAAAAATAAAAATCACCACTTACAATATCTTTTGGTTTAAAAAAAACAAAACTATCCGGGAAACATTCTCTTATATAAAGATCGTCGGGTAAAAAAGATTCCTGTATGTGCAGGGCATAATTATAACTACCTTCAATTTCTTTAATGGCTTCCTCGATCTTTTGATTCCTTATTCTTACTTTTTCTTCTATAGGGGGAGTAAATTTGACAATCTTTCTGATCTGTTCATTTATCTCCCTGGTTTCATCAAGGATTTTATGAATACCTCCATGAGGTTTTATTGCGTATGATAATCTTTTAATCCTGTCAGGATTGACCGGACAAACCTCATAGTCAATATCCTGCAGCAATGCCGGAATTAATCTTACAAGCTCACGGTCTTTTTCCTTCTCTGATTCAGACAGATCTTCATAAGGTATTATGGCAGGATGTGTTTTCTTCCTGCTATCCTTGACATTACCGTAAATCCATCCGTTCAATATTTTATCCCAGCACCACCTGATATGTTCAGCTCTTGCCATTGTCTCAGTCTCTTCCTCATTAAGACGAAGTGCAATGGGCTTATATCCTTTTTGAACATGACTGATAACATAACCGATTGATAATAATTTAGTCGGAATATGATATGCATTATCAAGGTTTGAGTGCTTGATTTCTTCCGGAAGATCCTCAAAATCAGGAAATTCTGAGCTTCCTGAATTTCCCGGATTGAAAAAGCCAAATGCATGGTAACCCTTTTTAGTCCCGTTTTTTTGTTTTCTTACCTCATGCTGATACCTTGAATGGATTGCTTTTGCAAGTCTTAATACAACTTTTTCATTTATCTCAGAAATCTCTTCAATCCTCATAATTTCATACCCGATTTTTTTTAATTCAATTGGAATTAAATGATTCAGTTCGATGTAGAAACGTTTTCGTTTCTCAGGCAGATCGTGAAAATGTGCCGGAACTGTTTCTGCATCTTTTTTAAAACCGGAAGCAGGTTTATCTGATATTAGTTTCTTGAAATAATTCTCGTGATCAACCTGAGCCATTATTTCAAGCTCATTGTAAGGTATTAAGCACGTTCTGCAGAAATCCTTGTAGGGCCGGATAAAGAGGTTTAATGATCTTAGTTTTTTTGGTATTTCCAAAACATAATCATACCAGACCGATTTCTCTTCCTCGGAGAGCTTATCAAAATCTTTTTTAAAGCTGAATGGTGAGATATACAGATGCTTGGTGCGCTGGATGTCTTTATAAAACAATTCAGCCAGCTTGTCCATAAAGATTTTTCTGTAACTAATCCAGTCGGAAGATATATCCTGAATTAATTTATTATCAGGGTTATAGATAACCTCTGACCAGATTTTTATCTCATCGTTTTTAGTCAATTGTATCATTTAATTGGCTAAGGCTAGTTAAAGATTTTAAGTTTCTGATTATTTCATTCCTTT
>JAPLEC010000151.1 GCA_026391515.1 Bacteroidia bacterium
AAAATCAAAAAAAATACATTTTTATGTAATTTATTTTTAATCTAAATAAATTTAACTTCGGGAGTTCGATATGATGATTTGTACCTATCATTATATAAATTATTTGTCCTTCAGTCTTTTATCTTGTTTGACTTCGTCGAGCTCTCCGCCAACATCGCCTTCGCGCCGCGCCGTCGGCAAGCCTATGGCGGCCGATGGTAGCCGCTACGGCAGAGCAAGGCTGGCGGATCGGTTCTTTTGTCTTTTGTCCCCATTACTAACCATTTTGCCCTTTCCCCTTCTTTTTTTTAAATCGTACGTTGAAAAATTATTCAATGTCCATTAAAAGTTGTTTGAATAAATGCAATATTTTACAAAAAGACGTTTGAATTAATGTATATTTGTACAAAAAAACAAAGATGAAAAGGACAAAGCTTGGAGAACTTATAGCCTGGAAAAATTCACCATCGCGAAAACCCTTGATAATCAGAGGTGCACGTCAGGTTGGAAAAACATGGTTGATGCAGGAATTTGGGAATACTCAATATGCCAAAACAGTTTATTTGAATTTCGAAAAAAATAAACGACTCAAAGGGCTTTTTACGGATGATTTTGATATAAAAAGAGTAATAACCGCTTTACAGGCTGAATCAGGATTAACAATTGATGCTGAAAATACATTGCTTATTTTCGATGAGATACAATGCGTCCCCGAAGCAATTACTGCCTTAAAATATTTCCAGGAAGATCCTTCAGGGTATAATATAATTTCAGCAGGCTCACTTTTAGGAATAGCTCTCCATACTGATATTTCGTTTCCGGTAGGGAAAGTAGAATTCATGGATCTATTACCTATGACATTTCCTGAGTTTCTTGATGCAATCGGAGAGAACTCTCTGACTGAGCTACTCTTCAATGCTGACTGGAAATTAATAACAATATATAAATCAAGGTTTATAGAAAGGCTCAGGCAATATTATTATGTGGGAGGTATGCCTGAAGCTGTATTAAAGTTCAGTATGAATAATAGTTTTGTTGAGGTACGTGATATCCAAAAACAGATATTGAGTGGTTATGATATGGATTTTTCAAAGCATGTACCCGTTAATATTCTTCCCCGTATCAGGATGCTGTGGAATTCAATTCCATCACAGCTGGCAAAGGAAAACCGTAAGTTTTTTTATGGACTGATAAAAGAAGGGTCAAGGGCTAAGGATTATGAATCAGCTCTGGCATGGTTAATTGATTGCGGACAAGCATTTAAGGTCTGCAGGGTTACAAAACCTGGTCTCCCTCTTAAAGCTTATGAAGATCCAGGTGCTTTTAAATTGTACCTTGCCGATGTTGGTCTTTTGTCAGCTTTGAGTGATATTGATTCTAAAACACTTCTTGAAGGAAATGCTTTGTTTTCTGAATTCAAAGGTGCTCTTACTGAACAATATGTATTTCAACAATTAAGAAGTATTGAAAAATTTCCAATCTACTATTGGTCTGCAGACCGATCAACTTCTGAAATTGATTTTCTGATTCAGAATGGAGATTCTTTCATTCCTGTAGAAGTCAAAGCTGAAGAAAATCTGCAGGCTAAAAGTTTAAAGGTCTTTAATGAAAAATTTGTTCCGGAAATTTCTTTTCGTATCTCAATGTCTGATTTCCGGAAGCAGGATTGGCTTATTAATTTGCCACTGTATGCTGTGAGCAGATTAAATAATATATTGTGATTATATTATTTTCTGATTATTTGACAGGTATAACTCCCCGGCTTAGATGTGGAAGGTCGTGAGTAAGTGTTAAAACAAAGCTGCGTGGGTTTTGGAACATTACACCCTGAACCTTGTACCTTGAACCGTTGCACTATTGTACCTAAAATATTTCTTCATACCTTTAACATAACCCTGAAATCATATTCACCATGACCAAAGAATTCTATCCACAGGATGATAATCCAAAACATAATGATTTATTTGAGATTTTTATCGTCATAAAGAAATTGCTGAATATAAGTAAACTTGTGACTGATGAGCAGATTAATGCAGCGAAGAAGAAATACTGGAAATGTTCCTCCTGTGGAGAAGTGCTTAAAATGGATATGGAAAATTGCCGTAAATGCGGTGTTTTAAAGCCGGCTATAGTTGAACATCCTGGAGATGAAGAGCTCAGAAAGGTGTTACAGGAAAAAAATAAAATAGCACTTATTTGGGGAGGATTTATTTTTATTATCATTGTCTCCGGGATGCTTCTTATTCTCGATTTAATGTGGAATTTTGACGAATATGAAGGGCCCAGTCTTTTTACTATTGTTCTTATTGGTTTTAATGCAATTGTGGGAATTGTGCTGATTATTACCGGGCTGTTCAGGAAGATTTTCCATAAATAAAAGTCATGCAAGGTGAGTACATGTTAAAACAAAACTGGCACGGATTATAACCGAGCGGATCGCATATCACGGATTAAAAATCCGCGCTAGCGGAACAGGGTAACCACGTTTGCGAGCTTGCCGACTTCGTCGGACATAGCCGACTATGTCGGCCGAAGTCCTAAGCCAAATCCGCGCCAGCAAAGGGAGGGGCTAATACATTGATACAGATTAACTTCCCCCTATCTCCTGGGAGACTATCC
>JAPLEC010000165.1 GCA_026391515.1 Bacteroidia bacterium
TTCATATTTTACGATCTCGGCAATGTAGTCCTGTCCGACAGGAACATTGTTTTTCATGCAATAATAATCCCAGACAGCTCCAAAGGGCTTTGATTTCATAAGTTCAAGCAGCGACAATCTTTCAAAGTTCTTACCCTGATCTTCATATTTGACAAGCGTTGCATGGGGCTCAAGGAATGCATACATGAAAGCCATCTGTGCTGCGCGGGTGCCGATAACATAAGCTCCGATTCTGTTCAGGCTGGCATCGAAGAAATCGAGACCTATATTTACTCTGCCAAGTGCATTTGCACGAATAATTTCCTGGGCAATAAGCAAAAGCTCATCATTAAAAGTAAGAACATGATCACTGTCCCAGCGAACTCCCCTGGTAAGATGCAACAGCAGTTCATCGATATACAGGAGGATTGATGATATCTTATCGCCAACCTGTTCAGTGGGGTGAAAATGACCATTATCGAGCGTAATCATTGTATTATTTTTAATTGCATATCCCAGGTAGAAATCATGGGATCCTACAACCATTGATTCCGATCCTATTCCAAAAAGCTTGCTCTCGATTGAATCTTTGAGATATTTTTTCGGATACTTGACGGAAAAGATTTCATCAAGTGATTTTTTCAATATTTTTCTGAGCGTGTACCTGTCGACTGGTGTATCTTTTGATCCGTCAGGGATCCAGATGTTATGAACCGCAGGAACACCCAGCTGTTTGCCCATTTCAGCGCTGATCTTACGGCATCGTTTTGTATGCTCCACCCAGAACTTCCTTATCTTAGGGTTCTTATTAGCCAGTGTGAATCCATCGTCAGCCAGCGGATGAGAAAAGCATGTACAATTAAAATCAAGACCTATTTTTCTTTTCTTTGCCCAGTTTATCCATCCCTGGAAGTGTTTGACCTCAATCTGATCACGATCTACAAGCTTCCCTCCGAATTCGCCATATATTGCATGAAGATTCAGTCTTTGTTTGCCGGGAAGCAAAGACATAGCCTTATCGAGATCGGCTCTCATCTGAGCAATTGTTTTAGCTTTTCCCGGAAAGTTCCCTGTCGCCTGAATTCCACCACCTCCAAGTTCAGCTCCGGGCTTTTCAAATCCACCGACATCGTCTGTTTGCCAGCAGTGAAGGCTGATCACAACCTTATCCATTTCTTTCAATACTTTTCCTGTATCTATTCCCAGTTCAGCATATTGTTGTTTTGCCAACTGATAGGACTTTTCAATGACATCTCTTTTCATACTATTTATTTTTTATTATTAGAATTTGTTTTATCAATAATAAGGTGCAAGGTGCAAGGTTTTATTCCAAATAGAATACCTGTTCAAGCGGAATAGAGACGGGTGAATTATCAGGATTGGTTTCCATGATATCAGCCATGTACTTCCACCATTTTTTCACAATATCTGTTGTCCCCAGGTCCTGTGAAGATGCCAATCCGGATTGCTCCTGATAAGCGAACAGCGTATTAGTTTCTTCATCCAGAAAAATAGAATAGTTTCCAATCCCTTCATTTTTAAGCAGTTTGACCAGTTCAGGCCATATTTCACTATGTCTTTTTCTGTACTCCTCCTTAAAGCCGGGATATAGCTTCATTTTAAAACCAAATCTTTTTGTCATATATATAAGGTTAACCAAGTTTTACGATAAATGTAGAAAGTATCAGCACGACAATGCCGATGACAAGGATGACAATTGTTTTTCTCTTTGCTCCCTTCCATTCTCTGAGGAGAATACCCCAGATATTGCTGATTGCAATGTTAAGAGCCATTAAAATACTCCATCCAAAAACTGCCATTCCGGCGGGCAACTTGCTTGATCCCATTCCAAAGAAATGGAATTGAAGGAACCAAAGCAAGCCTGCAAGGAAAGTGAAGAAAAGATTATTTAATAGAACATTACCAGAAACGGTATAATAATCCTTATAAGTTTTGTTTTTAATATTAAGAAAACCACAGTAGACCAGATTAGTTATAAAACCACCAAGGAGAATAAATATGAGTGAAGGATTCTTCAAAAACAAAGTATTTGTACCATGAATGCGTGCAACGTCTTCAATAGGTTTTCCGGCTTCAAAGCCGAAGTTAAAACAAGCACTCATTATTCCTGCGAATACAGCTATCAAAAGTCCTTTCTTCAAGGCGAATTCCTTTACTGCAGCTTTCTTTTCTTCTTCAGTCATCTCTTTACTTTTCAGAGATCCTGCATAACCTATTATTATAATTCCAGCTATAGTTATAGCAACTCCTATCACAGTCAATATTCCACCGGTTGTGGCAAAAAGATTGGAGCCAGCAATAATCGGTGGCAGCAAAGTGCCGAAAGCAGCACACAGACCTAATGCAATGCTCTGACCAAGTGCAACACCAAGATAACGCAGGCTTAATCCGAATGTGAGTCCGCCGAATCCCCATAAAATTCCGAAAAATATTGCCATTAGTTTGGCTTTTGCCTGTGACGCATGAATGATCGGCATAAGCTGACCCTGCGGTATGAAAATGAGGGCGAATATCCATGGTATAATAATCCATGCAAAAAGTCCCTGGCTGATCCAGTAAGATTCCCAGGCCCATGATTTAACCTTCTTAAACGGAACATAAAAGCTTGCAGCACCTATGCTGCCAAGTGCAATAAGTAAGACACCAATTATCGGATTCATTTAACTTTTTTTTAATAGAAACGCAATTTATAAACTTTCAGGAAGGAATTAATCTTGTAATCTGTTTTTTTATTGATGCAATTTTTATAATCTTGGATTCTGATATAAAAATCAATTTATCATGAAATCACTTAAGTTTTCCCTGCTCATGCTCTTTATTTTTGGAAGTCTTTGTGCTCAGGATCTTTCAATAAAAGATCTGACTGTCGAGCATAAAAAGAACCCTGTCGGCATTGATGCACTTCAGCCAAGATTCTCCTGGAAAATCTATGGCACCGGTAATAATATCATGCAGATTGCCTACTCGATCAAAGTGTCGACAGATCAGGAATTCTCGTCCAAAATGATAGTCTGGCAATCAGGAAAGAGAATAACAGATGAATCTTTACTGGTATCCTATGAAGGCCCTGCACTCAAATCGGGTGAGAAGTATTTCTGGCAGGTGAAAATTTGGGATAATAAAGGAAGAGAATCAAAATGGAGCGAAACTGCATTTTGGGAAATGGGTTTGCTTTCTCAATCCGACTGGAAAGCAAAATGGATTGAGATGGAAGGAGATACAAACCGATATTCCCCTTCACCGCATTTCAGAAAAGAATTTTCAATCAGTAAAAACATATCAAAGGCAGTGATCTATGTTACATCACATGGTTTTTATGAACTTCATCTGAATGGTAATAAAGTGGGCGATCAGGTGCTTACTCCCGGCTGGACATCGTATGGGAAACGACTTCAATATCAGGTGTATGATGTTACAAACCAGGTAGTTAAAGGAAACAATGCAATTGGTGCCGTATTGGGCGACGGATGGTACCGCGGTACACTGGCATGGGGAAATAACTGGGCAATCTATGGGAAGAAGCTTGGCCTGATCATACAAATGAAAATAACATATTCTGATGGAAGTGAATCACTGATAGTAACTGACGAATCGTGGAAATGCAATAATAACGGAGCGATCAGGATGGATGATATCTATAATGGAGAAACTTATGATGCAACCAAAAAACTTACAGGCTGGGACCTCCCCGGGTATAACGACAACGGTTGGGAAAAAGTTCAGACAGGGAATTATAAATACAATCTTATTGCTTCGGAGGGTGCTCCAGTCAGAAAGATCCGGGAATTAAAACCTGTAAAAGTATTCCGTACTCCAAAAGGAGATCTTGTGGTAGATATGGGGCAGAATATGGTTGGCTGGGTGAGACTTAAAGTAACAGGACCGAAAGGTACAGTGATAACTTTACAACATGCAGAAGTGTTGGATAAATACGGTGAGTTCTACACTGAGAATCTGAGAGCGGCAAAATGCCAGGTCACATACACGCTTGCAGGAACCGGTGAAGAAAAGTACGAACCCCGGTTCACTTTTATGGGCTTCAGATATGTAAAAGTTTCAGGCTTCCCGGGCACTCTGACAGCCGACAATATAACAGGAATAGTAGTTCATTCTGATATGCAACCTACAGGAACTTTTGAATGTTCCAATCCTCTAATCAATCAGCTCCAGCATAATATCGTATGGGGACAAAAAGGAAATTTTGTAGATGTCCCGACTGATTGTCCGCAAAGAGATGAACGTCTGGGATGGACAGGCGACGCACAGGCTTTCAGCAGAACTGCGGCCTTCAATTTTGATGTTTCAGCATTTTTTACAAAATGGCTTAAAGATGTTGCACTTGATCAGAAACAGGGAGGCGAAGTTCCGGATGTTATTCCTGACATACTCAACAGTCAGAATGCAACATCAGCAGCACCATCTGCCGGCTGGGGAGATGTGGCAGTCATTGTACCATGGACAATGTACACTGTTTACGGTGATAAAAGATTGCTTGAGACCCAGTATCCAAGCATGAAGGCATGGGTTGAATATATCAGAAAAAAAGCCGGTGATAGTTATTTATGGAAAGGCGGAAGTTAATATGGAGACTGGCTTTTTTACCATCCGCCTGTTAATTACCATACTGAAGCAGACGGCTATACTGAACCTGATTTTATAGCAACAGCATATTTTGCGTATTCGGCTAGTTTGCTGGCAAAAGCAGCAAAAGAGCTTGGAAAAACTGATGATGAGAAATATTACAATGACCTCTTCAATAAGATCAAAGAAGTTTTTAATTATGAATATGTTACTCCAGCTGGCAGAATTGGTACCAACGCCCAGACCTCATATATTCTTGCCCTGAAATTCAATCTGCTGCCT
>JAPLEC010000204.1 GCA_026391515.1 Bacteroidia bacterium
AGGTAAACATATTTGACCAATCAGGGAGTTAGTATAAAAGCGGACTCATTGACCATATTTGTTCGATCAGATTGACCACCAAAATCCGGAGTTAAATCCTTGTTGTTTAGTTCTGTATGTTAAGTGTTATCAGATCGGATTTTGAAGTGGCCAGAGAAGGACGGATTCTTTGTAAACCAAACACTTACAAAATCAAATTGTAAGTGTTTTTTGTTTCTTGCTAGGTTCTTGCTAGGTTTTAAGGATTTTATGACTATTTGTTTAAAATTAAACAAAGGTCGGTGGTAATTACTGCCATTCTTTCCTAACCAGTCAAATCTATAAATCATATCCTGATCAGCGATACCTGATTACATATTTGTATTTTGTTTAACTTAGGTTTAAATTTGATAATGAAATAAACAGACCTCATATGCCAAGCATTATTGAAGGCTATTCATATGATATCTTTATAAGTTACCGGCAAAACGATAATAAGTACGATGGCTGGGTGACTGAATTTGTGGATAATCTCAACAAAGAACTCGAAGCTAACATAAAGGATAAAATATCAGTTTATTTCGATATCAATCCTCAGGATGGTCTGCTTGAGACCGATTCTGTTGATAAATCATTGGAGGATAAATTAAAGTGCTTAATCTTTATTCCAATAATATCAAGGACTTATTGTGACTCGAAAAGCTTTGCCTGGCAGCACGAATTTTGTGCCTTTAACAAACTGGCAAAGGAAGATAAATTCGGAAGGGATATAAAACTTTCCAGTGGAAATGTAACAAGTAGAATACTATCTGTTAAGATCCATGACCTTGATCCTGAAGATAAAACTCTTCTGGAAGATGAAATTGGAGGATTCATAAGGGGCATAGAGTTCATATATAAAGAACCTGGAGTTAACAGACCGCTCAAACCTGAAGATGATGAAAAGAAAAATTTGAACAATACAATATATCGTAATCAGATCAACAAGGTTGCAAATGCAGTTAAAGAGATTATCACTGCATTAAGAAAACAAAGTCAACAAATTGGAGAAGTATCAAAACAAGATTTTGAAGTAAAACCTGTCTATCAAAAGAATATGAAGGCAAAAATTATTTCTGGATCTTTGATTATTATTGCATTAATGGTACTTGGATATTTATTTATTCCAAAGCTGTTTAAATCAAAAGAACAGCTTGAAAAATCCATTGCAGTATTACCGTTCAGAAATGACAGTCCTAATGACACAAATACATATTTCATCAATGGTATCATGGAGAAAATTCTGAATAATCTTCAGATGGTAAATGAACTCCGTGTTATATCCCGCACTTCTGTCGAACAGTACAGAAATACCACCAAGTCAATTCCTGAAATCGCAAGGGAGCTGGGTGTGAAATACATTGTTGAAGGAAGTGGACAAAAGTATGGTAATACATTTGGTGTAAGTGTACAGCTAATAAAAGCGGTAAAAGAAGATCATATGTGGGGCAAGTCTTATGAACAGGAAATTAGAGAGACAAGAGACATAATAAGTGTACAAAGTAGAATTGCACAGGCTATTGCTGAAGAATTGAAAGCTACAATTACCCCCAAAGAAAAAGAATTGATTGAAAACATACCAACCACAAACCAATTGGCATATGATTTTTACCTGAAAGGGAAGGATTACTGGTCAAAATACGAAAGTAACCTTGCTTTAGACATGTACTCAAAAGCCATTCAAGAGGACCCCTTGTTTGCAGCTGCCTATGCTCAAAGGGCACATACGCATTTTTATTTTTACTGGAATAAGCTAAGAGGATGGCAAGGTCATGATTCATTGGGAAAAGAGGATTTAAATAAAGGATTACAATTAAATCCAGAATTACCTGAGTTGAAACTTGTACAAGCAGTCGCATATTATTGGCTGGATCGCGACTATGATAAATCTTTAAAGATCCTTACAGAATTAAAAGCTGTTGTACCCAATATGGCTGACTTGTATGCTTATACTTCTTACATTCTGAGGCGGCAAGGCAAGATGGAAGAATCAATAAGTGAATTAAAGAAAAGCATTCAATTGGATCCATTTAACGCGAATTATATGGATAATTTATCATTGACATATCAACTTTTACACCAATATGATAATCAAATTGAATGTTCCAGACAAGGATTATCGTTAATTCCCGACTATAAAAGTTTTAATCGTTTTATTTTCAGTGCATATCTGGATAAAACTGGAGATTTAAAGGTTGCACTAAAAGAATCAGGACTTAAGGAAGAAAATGTTTTGTATGGGGCTCATTCCTACGAAACTCAAGAGGAAGAAGTTAATCACTATGGAGTTTATTACTATACCAGACAATATAATAAATTGATAGAAATAATCAATAAAGATACCTTAATTGAAACTAATCAAACAACCTATCACCCGAAAACATATGAGCTTGCATTAATTTATTATTTAAATGGCAACACATCTCTATGCAAAATCTATGCAGATTCTGCAATTATACATCTGAATGGAAAAATAAAAGAAGTACCAGATGATGATAGGTTTTACTCTACTTTAGGGAAGTGCTATGCTTTTACCGGAAATAATAAAGAGGCGATTGCCTGTGGACAGAAAGCTGTTGATCTGAAGCCGATTAAATTAGATGCCTACCAGGGTGCAGCTAAAGAACAAGATTTGATGGAAATCTATATATTCACTGGTAACTATGATTTGGCTTTAGATAAAATAGAATACTTATTATCAATCCCAAGCTGGTTGAGTATAGGAGACTTATTGATTGATCCAATATTTGATAATCTTCGCAAATTACCTCGATTTCAAAAGATTTTAACAACTGAATACAAGACGAATTATCAGTAAATAACCAGTATGGCCAGCCTTATTGGAAAAGCCAGTGGTTCTGACCACCTTTCGCCGGAGTAAATTGACCATCCTTGGCCGGAATTAAGTGCTTGTTGCTAACTTATTTATGATAAATGCAACTGAACCGGCCAAATGTGGTCACGTCGTCCGGCTTTTGCAATAAGATAATATTTTATAAATATATGATTTTAATAGTTTTTGCACAGACTCCCGTTATCTGCTGAACCTGATTGATTGAATAATCTTTCAGCTCCGAGACTGTAATCTGCTTGTCGTTATTGCTGTCAGCAGCCTTATTCATTAAACCATTAATTATGCTGTAAGTAAAAACACCATTATTCCATTGTGGCGACTCCAGAGCATAACCTTTGCCTGCAGCAGCAGAAATTACAGTGGTCCCCGTTCCATGATCCAGGTTTGTAAACAATTCCTGCATCAGCTCAAATGAACTATTCAGGCTTGTTCCTGATTGTACCATTTTATTATTCACCCCCTTAAAATCATATTCCTTTATATTCCCTCTGAAAGTTATCTCGGAAGATGGCTGCATATTATTTGCTATTAATTCTGTTCCTTCTTCCTTATCTACCTCCCCGCTGTGACAGGCATCCATCAGCATGAGCTTCTTTCTTGCCGGGATGCTGTCAAGAAGGGCTTCCAGATCATCAAAAGAGATCCCTCTTTTTTCAGGCTGGCTGAAATCAACGTCAAATGACGCAAAATAGAAATCCATATCTCTGTCCAGTAATCCATGACCGGAAACAAATACAACTACCTGATCATCCACCTTTGAAGCACTTAGCTTTTGCTTCAGGTTGAAGAAGTTTTCCCGTGTTGCCCTTTCATTAAATAGAGTATCGATAATAATGTTACCAAAGTATCCTTCCGGAATTGCAAGGGACCTGAATATGGATGCGATGTCGCGGCCATCCTTAACGGCATATTGAAGATTATACCGCGGGTCCTTGTACCTGGAAACACTCATTGCAATGACATACAGGTCCGGTTTGATTTGATTTTCAGGATGATAAATAATATTTACCGATTCCTTAAGTGACTCCACCCCTTTTTCATTGATGCAGGATACATTAATTTCATTTTTCCCGTCTGACAGGGGAACATTAATGATTTTATTAATGGAGTCCGTATTTTCTTTGATCAGGGATATCCCTCTGGAGCCGAACATGGGAACATCATTTATCCATACATTGAACCGGTCAAGCTTATACTTGCTGTCCGTACCGCATATTTCAAGCTGGATCTGAGACTTATCAGTATTATAAGCCAGGGCATCATAGTTTACAATTTTTATCCCCGGAGTATGCCGTTCGGTGGAGAGCATCTCCTCTGTGAAGCCTGCTCTTTTAAGGCGTTTCTGGTAAGCTTTCCTGTACATCCTGATCAATGCAGTGTCGGGATTACCAAGCTGTTCAAGGACTTTGTCGGGACGGTTGTACTGCAGGTCCCACTGATTTACATTGTACAATTTGTCTCCTAATCGCCAGACAAGATTCTTAATACCTTCGGGTGTTCCCGAATATTCACCGGACGGAAGAATAAAAACGTAATCATCCTTATTAATTGAAACAAAAGTAACTATCTCTTTTCCGGATTTCAGATCGTACAGACTGATAGCAGTATTATAAGTGTAAATAAGTTTTGAGCCAGACCAGCAAATATCTTGCAGTTTTGCTGATTTAAAGTCAATACTGCGAAGCAGCTTCCCGTTTCCGGAATCCCAAATTTCAACAGGATACTCACTTATTAAATCATCCTCCGTTTTATATTTGGAAGAAGAAACAAGTAAATTTTTACCATCCGGACTAAACACGGTTGTATTTACTTTTCTTATCCCGTCCTGCGGATCGAGAATATGAAGCACTTTGCCGGTCTGTACGTTCCAGATTTTCGTTATCCCGCCTTCAGAAGCGGTAACCAGCTTCTTGCTATCAGGACTGAACGGATCTTTGAAATTATCTGTGGAATTAACTACAAATCCATCAAGAGAATGCAGAGCTTCACCGCTTTCAACGTCCCATAAGGTAGTGCTCATCTGTTTTAAATCTGGCGGCTTCAGTGAAGCCGAAATAATCTTCGTTCCGTCTGAGGTAAAGGTAACCTCCCTTACTGTTTCTTCTGATTCTTCCTCTTCACCTTCCATCTTCCAGAAAACTCCTTCAATTATATTAAGCAGTCTCCCGGTTCCTATATCCCATATTTTTGCAGAATTATCCAAAGAATTAGTCACTAACAATTTCCGGCTGTCTGAACTGAAAGTGATCGAGCCAATCTTTCCTACTTTGCCTTCAAGGGTATTCATCCCTTTCCCTGTTTGTATGTCCCATATTTTTGCAGTGCTGTCGCTCAGAAATGTTACAAGATTCATCCCGTCCGGACTGAATCTGGGAGTAGTAACAAATCCTGATTGTCTTTCGAGGGCATAAAGCATTTCCCCGGTCTGCACATCCCATATTTTTGCGCTGCTATCTGCATAGGCAACAAATAGCTGGTTGTTATCCGGGTGAAATTTTGCCGATACGACAGGTGAAAAACTTCCTTCCATACTGAGAATGAGTGTCCACTGGCCGTCAACAAGTTTCCATAAAAGAGCTGTCCCATCCCATAAGAAAGACACTTTCTTCATTAGATCTGGGCTGTTGACAGAAACAATACCTGCAGGCTCTATACTTTGATCCTGCTCCTTGCTGCTTTGTAATAATTTCCCGTTTAGTGCATTCCATATTTTAACTTCTCCGGTTGTGGTAATCGTTCTGAAGCTCTTGCCGTCGTCACTGAACAGTGCACTTTTTATTCCTTCCTGTGGTATAAAAGCAGGTTCAGTATTATTACTTTCAACTTTCTTTTTTTCTTCAATTACATCCAGGCAAAACTGGAGCTTTCCGCTTTGCAGATCCCAAACTTTTACCGTATCATTATCATAAGTAAAAGCCATGACCAACCGGCTATTCCGGCTGACAATTTCGGAAAGATTAGTTATTGAAGGTGAAAATCCTAAAGGTCCATTCAGACTGTGCAGCAATTCTGCACTTTCCGGATCCCATATCTTAATTACATTATTTCTTGAAGCAATTATCTTACTGCCATCCGGGCTGAAACAAAGTGATCCAAGTCCATCCGCATAATCATTCAGTCCTTCTTCATTTGCATTCAAACTGTATAATAGATTACCATTTTGAACATTCCACATCCTTATGGTGTCACTGGAAGATGCCTCTGCCATAATTTTCGTGCCATCAGGAGAAAAAGATGCGAACGATATATTTTTCAACTTCCCTTCAAGCTTATGAAGAAATCTCCTTCCCTGAATATCCCAGATTCCAACGTCCCAATTATCTGAGAATGATGCAAGCATTTTAACGTCATTGGAACTTATGAACCAATAAAAGAAAGGTTCAATTAATGTCTCCGGCCAGCTTTCACTTTTTATCAATTCCCGGTTCTGTATATTCCAGGTTTTGATAGTCCCATTATTCATCCAAGATATAATATTTTTACCGTCGGAGCTGAAATAGGCAAAAGCTGGTTTCCCTTCATCGCAAGAGAGGCTGAATATCAGTTCGCCTGCCTCAGAATCCCAGACCCTGATTATGCTGTCATTTGGAGCAGTTGTTACTATTCTTTTGCCATCGGGACTAAACCGTATATTCCGGATTTGCTGATAACTATAATATTGATTCCCGGTTCTCCAGGAAAGATCCTGCAATAATTTCCCATTCTGAACATCCCATGATTTTGCCCGAATTTTTTGTGATTCGTCAGTGAAATTCATAACCATTTTCTTACTATCCGGACTGAGAGGAGCTCCAAGAGAAGAAAACTGTTCAACAGAAAACTGTTCAACAGGCAAATGATGAAGCAGACTTCCGTCTGCAGCATTCCAGATATCGGGTTCTATTACGATCTTCTGGCCATCCGGACTGAAAACAACAGGTCCGGATTGTACCTCCCTCGAATTGGCAGTTGACTGCTTCCCGGCAAACAGTGGAGTTGAATCCAGGGTAGACAGCAATTGGCCATCCTGAGCATTCCAGATCCTGGTCAATCCGGTGCCGGTTGTCGACATGATCTTTTGACCATCCGGGCTGAAGACGGCAGGATTTGAATTGTCGCCTGCTCCCATTAGAGTTAAAAGCAAATTGCCCGTCTGGACATCAAATATTTTAATTGTTGAATCAATAACGACCAGCAGCTTTCTGCCATCAGGGCTGAATTGCTGTTGAAGTATCCAGCTATCTGAAATTTCAGGTTCCGGAAGCCAGGTCTTTTTCTCTAAATCCCGGATTTTTATACTCCCGCCATCAGCGTGGCAAAAAGCCTTCATGCCATCCGAACTGAAAGTTGGGGTAAAATAGCTCTGTTGCTGTGTTATGCTTTCAATCACTTTACCGCTTTGAACATCCCATATCATTGTGGCCTGGTTATTATTCCTTGTAATGATCCTTCTTCCATCATCGCTGAAAAAGAATTCTGCGACTGATAAAGGATCATCTGGTTTTCCAAAATGCCAGTTGAGCTTCTGGATCTTTTCAAGGCTTTGAGCATCCCATATTTCAGCATCTCCATCGTCGGTAAAAGTCAGGAAACGAGTTCCATCCGGGCTGAATAATTGTGATCCATAAGAGTATGAATTCCCGATATTCATGCTTTTTAAAACTGTACCCGTGCCAATATCCAATATCTTTATTCCCCCAGTGTTTTTTAAAATTAATTTATCGTTGCCTGGACTAAAACGAAATTCACCCGTTGAAAGCCCCCAACCGAAACTCTCCTCTCTAAAACTTCGAAGGATCTCCCCATTCTGGAAATCCACCAGATGAATAGTTCCATCCGTTAATGGAATTATGACTATTTTGCTGTCGAAGCTGAACAGGTTCGGTATCGGTACATTTTCACAATACTGACAGAAGTCAATGCTCCGTATCAGTTTCCCGGAATTGACATCATATATTTCGAGAAATAATAATGGATCATAATCAGTTTTTTTATTTGTTATGACCGCAACATTTTTACTGTCAGGGCTAAAGGGTGCATCCGGAAATTTATCAATACTATCAATAGTAAATACGAGTTCACCATCTGCAACATTCCAGATTTCTGCCATTCTTTCTTCGGGAAATGTCACAACATTATTCCCATCCGGACTGAAAAGTGCCGGTTTCGTTTTCCGAAAATCTGGATTATATATCGATTCATATTTATATGCTTCCAGACTGTACAATAAATTACCGCTTTGTACATCCCAGGCTGTCGTAGCAGCTCCTCTCGATTCAACCACTATTATTGTGCCATCCGGGTTGAATCCGGCTCCGATAACCTGATCAGGTGCTTTCAGGTAATGTACTACTTCACCGGTTTCGGCATTAAATAATGATACGGTATCGCTGTATGTTATTGAAGCAGCGACAATCTTGCTGTCGGGGCTGAAAAAAACAAAGGAAAACGGATCCAGATTACCGTATAATAACCTCCTCCCGTTTATTGTGAATAATAACCTGCCGTTGCCGGTATCCCATACCTTCGCATTTTTATCATTTGATCCGGTCAGCACCTTACTGCCATCCCGGCTGTATTGTATGGATTCAACATCCTGGCCATGCCCTGCAAGGTTATTTTTTAATTTGCCGTTTTTCAGATCCCATAACTTTGCGGTCCAGTCCCAGGAATTTGTCATCACATTCTGCCCGTCGGGACTGAATTTTGCGAGTGAAACATAGCTGGTAGCCCCTTTAAGCTTGTGGATCAATCTGCCATTCTGCATATCCCATAATTTAGGTATTCCATCCTGAATGGATGAAGCAAGCACCAATCGAATATTTGAAGTGGTGACTACACTCTTTCCGTCAGGGCTGAAAGCATTCGGATCACCGCCATCTATGGAAAACAGGATTTGTCCGGTCTGGATATCCTGGATAAGTGAATATCCATGTATCTTTGAACTGATCAATAGATTCTTTCCATCAGGAATGAATTTGACAGATGAGAATCCTTCACCTTTTTCAATTATCCTATTAAGCAGTTTCCCGGATCCTGCATCCCAAAGAAACACTGTATTATCAGAGCAAAGTGCTGCCAGCATTTTCCCATCCCTGGTAAAATCAACTGAAACTATTTCTTCAGGATGTCCTTTCAGCTTGCACAATAATTTTCCGGTATAACAATCCCAGATCTTAACAGCCATATCGAAGCCTATTGTCAATAATTTTCTGCTATCGGAACTAAATACATTACTGGCCATCCATGAGGCCATATCGCTATTCGCGGATGTACCGGGCAGGACATGAAGCAATTCCCCGTTCCGGACATTCCAGATCCTTGAGGAACCATCATCTGACATAGTCATCAAATAGTTACCGTCAGGGCTGAAGGAGCATGACAGAAAATCATTAATATGTCCTTTGATGCTTTGGATTATATCTCCCGTCCTTACATCCCGGATATTAAAAACTCTTATGTAACTTTTGAAAGTTGAATCATTATTAATAGAATCAGCTTTATCATCGTCTGAATCCATTAATATACTTTTCCTGTCGGGGTTGAATAGAGGTTTGGCCACATCAAAAGAAATTTTCCCTTCAAAACTGCCTATTATTTGACCTGTTGCGATATCCCAGGTCTTCACTGTATTATCTTTTGAAATAGTTACAACATTTTTACTATCGGGACTGAATACAGCAGAAAAGACGCTATTGGTGTGTCCTTCAAGAGTTCTGAATAACTTACCGCTTTTTACCTCCCATATTTTGGCTGTTTTATCTTGAGATGCTGTAACAATATATTTTCCATCAGGGCTGAATGAAATTTCATTTATATCTCCCATGTGTCCTACCTGCAAAACAAGCTCCGGGTTCTGGGCGGATATTTGAAAATGACAGAGGCAAAAAACACTTATTATACCAATCCATGTAAATTGTGATCTTTCCATGATAATCCTGTTTAACTGACAGTTGTATTTGAATCAGACTCCAAAAAATGAGCGATAAAGTCTTTGATGAATATACGCATTTTTATGCACTATAGCAAAGAGGAGTATTTATCGACAATTATGTAAACTTCACCTCACATTTAATTGATTATAATCGTAGTATAAAATAGCCCTGACGTTCCTGATTGCAAGCGCCAGGAAGTCAGGGTACTGACCTTAGCGTTAATATTCGAGCCCTGACAGAGCAACATGATAATCAAACACTTACACTCTAATCCGTGTAGGTGTTTTTTGTTACTTGCTAGGTTCTTGCTAGGTTTTGGATAGAATTCCAACGAAATCGTTTAAAAATAAACAAAGGTCGGTGGTAATTACCACCATTCTTTTCTATTCCAGTCTAATCTGTAAGTTCAATCCTGATCAGGGATACCTGATAGCATATTTGCGTTTGGCTCAGCTAAGGTTTAACTTTGATAATGAAATATACTTCAGATGCCTAGCATAATTGAAGGATATAATTACGATATCTTCATCAGCTATATTGTGAACTAAAATACAATTATGTAATTTAGTTTGGGCAATTATAAAGGGGTCAGCATAAGGTTTTCTAAGGAGAATCGCTTCTTCCTTGACTAAATCAGGGCTTTAATAAGTATTTTTATTGTTTAACCCATATACTGTTCTAAAATGATAACCATATACAGCAAAGGTCATGGCATCCGTAAATAAGCCAGGGCGTCTTAGAAGTGTCCATATAAAAAATTTCCAATATTCACTTCGTCCTTTATTGACAATTCCGATAAGGACAATGGATTTAATGAAAGCCTTTAGATAGGAAAATTCTATTTTCTTTTGCCTTACATGTGGCCGTCGGTAATTTAATAAAAACTGACGAATCCTTCTATAATAAGGTTTTGCTGTATAGATATTTTGAATTATTTTTTTATATCCCTCTAAAAGTTCATGGTAGTTCATTTTCGGGATAAAATTCATGGAAAAATCAGTATTGCTCCCTGTTGCTTCCGTTGTAAGCCTGTTTTCAGCCTCAAGTTGTTGGTATAGCTTGGTGTTTTTGGGTGCATTTAACAGCCCAACCATTGCAGTTACAATTCCGCTTTGCTGGATAAAATCAATTTGTCGTTCAAAAACGGTCGCAGAATCGCTGTCGAAACCCACAATAAATCCACCAGAGACCTCCAATCCTATATTTTGTATTTTTTTTACACATTGAAGCAAATTTCTGTTTTTATTTTGGACTTTGTTGCAGTCCTGGAGTGATTTTTCCTCAGGAGTTTCGATACCAATAAAAGTGGAGTTAAAACCTGTTTCAATCATCAATGACATTAGTTCTTCGTCATCAGCAAGGTTAATTGAGGTTTGAATAGTAAATGCAAATGGATATTTATGTATTTGCATCAATTTTCTCATAGCCGGAAGCAAGTTATTTTTTGTTTCTTTTTTGTTTCCGATAAAATTATCGTCAACAATGGATACTGGCCCGCGCCAATTAAGATTATAAAGTACCTCAAGCTCTTTTATAACCTGAGTGGTATCTTTCATTCTTACCTTATGCCCAAAAAGAGAGGTAATTTCACAAAAGTTGCATGCAAATGGGCATCCACGCGAAACCTGGATGTTCATATAAACATACTCTTTCATTGATAGTAAATGATAATCGGGAACAGGGGTTATTGTAATATCAGCATATTCATCAGTTCTATATATTTTCCTCGGGAGATGACCGGCATTTAAATCTTTCAGAAACGGCGGTAACGTAATCTCTGCTTCATTCAATATAAAATGGTCAATTTGTGGATAGTTGCTGAATTCCTGGGTAAAGAGAGGACCGCCTGCAACAATTTTCACTTTTTGCTTCAAGCACGCCTCAATTATCTTGCTAACCGATTCCTTTTGTATGTACATGGCGCTAATAAAAACATAGTCAGCCCAGACGATATCTCTTGTCAGAAGTGGAGTGACATTCATGTCCACCAGTTTTTTTTGCCATGTTGTTGGAAGCATTGCTGATACGGTTATTAAACCAAGAGGAGGTACAGCAGCCTTTTTGGAAATAAAGCGTAAAGCATGCTTGAAACTCCAGTATGTATCAGGATATTGAGGATATACCATTAAAATATTCATAGTATTTTAATAATATAATTGAACAAAGGTATTTCCCAATTATAACCTTAGAGAAAAAAAGGGTTTAATAGAGTGTAATTAGTGGTAAAAGAAACAATTGAGTGGTTAATATTATAACCTTGTGGCGGGCGGTATTCACCCCAGGCAGATTAAATGGCTTCTTTAATCTTTAACAAATATTGGCGTGAAACCGGGATTTGTTCATTATATCCCTTTATGGTCAACCAGTAATCGTTATAATTGCTTTTGAGTTTTTCAATATAATACAAATTTACAATACATATCCTGTGGCATCGAATAAAGTTTGAATATGGCTTTATTTGTTGCTCAATATTCTTTAGGGTATTTCGTATGAGTTTCTTCTTAAAATTATCACCTTCCTTATATACAATTTCTACATAGTTATCGGCGGATTTAATAAAAGCGACATCTGCAATAAGTAAGTTTAATTTCTCTGTACTGTTATCCGAAATAAACTCGATGGATTTGTTCAGGTAATCTTCTTCGTATTTTTTAATTTGTTTTTGTATTATTTTTTTTTCTTTAATGAATGATTCGTTTTGTTCCTTTAATTCCTTAAATGCATCACATAGACTTAAAACCACCGTCGGGGTAAGACAAATTAAAACCACTTTAATTATAATATAAAAGGAAATACTTACTAATCCCACATAACGCATATAGAAGGCAAAAGCAACCGAACTCAAAGCCAATATAATGAAACCGCCTATGTAAGAAGGTAAAATATGTTCATTGTTGCTTTGGTGACTATTTTGAATAAGCCAGGGAAAAACAATCCGGACTAAAACCATAAACAGAAAAACTATTGCCCCTAATCCGGCTACGAATAACAACCTGTTGTTAAAATCAAACCTGTCAAGTGGAAATGGTTGAAAGAAAAGTACAAATAAAAACACACCCAAACTGATACTTAGAAAATGTCCCAGTTCTTTTTTTAATAAATAGATTAATTGGTCTAATTTTTTATTCACAACAATTGAAACTAAGTCTGATTTAATAATAACGTGTTGTGCGGTTGAAAAATAAATAATAAAGTTAATAATTATAATGAAAAAAGTTATGCATAATACTGATACACAGTATATTAGAAGTGAAATTCACCACAAATTCACCTCAAATATGCATAACTTAAAAACAAATTTCGACAAGTTCTTTGACATAACCAAATTGGTTTTTAAAGATCGTTTAAATAAGTCTGATAATTTCTATTTATATCTAAACGAGCCAAAACTATCAGACTGTGAAATAATTGCTTTGTCAGTTACCGGTGAATCAATAGGGATTGACAGTGAAAATTACTTTTGGGGAAAACTTAAGAGTGATCACAAAGCTGATTCCCCCAGATTGATTGACCGTAGTAACTTTAATCGGCGCCGCAAACATCTGTATCCTTTTATTAAACAGCTAAATCAACGTTTAGCAGACAGGCTTAATGAGTCCGAAGATGTTTACCTTGTTAATTCTACTCCTGTTCCTGTTTGTCAGATTGCAAGAGAGAAGCAAAGTAAAATATTTAAAGAATCCTTTGAAACAGCTCCGGATAAGGGTTATTCTGCAGTAAGCAAATCCTATTATTATGGATACAAGCTTCATTTGGTAACATCTGTAAGAGGGATCTTTCAAAGCATGGATTTAACTAAAGCCAGCGTTCATGATGTCCATTATTTGTCAGAAGTTAAAAAATCCGGATTATCCACATGCACTCTTATTGCTGATAAGGGTTATTTATCAAGCACTTACCAGTTAGATTTGTTTAATTCATGCCAGGTAAATTTACAAACACCCAAAAGAGCAAATTAGGAAAGACAATCATATCCGGCAATCTTCAAAAGAATGAGAAAACGAATTGAAACTTTGTTTGCACAATTATGCGATCAGTTTATGCTTAGACGTAATTATGCAAAAACAACTTTGGGTCTATCAGTCCGCATTCTCTCGAAGATAACGGCCGTTACTCTCTTGCAATACATTAATTCAAAGAACAATAAACCAATAAACCATTTAAAATATGCGTTGGCTTCTTAACCGCACAACACGTTTATAGTTATTTAATATATACAAAGTTAAATGATTTTTTATTTAGATTTTAATTCCCGTTTCTTAGTCTCACTTATTGTGTTCTTTTGATCCTGAATGTGTCGTGAAGGGTGCAAAGCAAGATTAAAAAACTACTAAGAAAAATGAATTTTCCCCATAATAAGTGATACCTTTAGAAAGTATCTTACGTATATATCATAAGCTCCAATCCTCCTTTAAATGCGGCAATTTAAAATCATCAAACAGGTCACCAACAGGGATGACTCATCCATAGACAAATATCTGAATGAGGTAGCCAAGATTAAGATGATTAGCGTAGAAGAAGAGGTTTCTCTCGCCAGAAGGATACACAAGGGGGACCTTAATGCACGGGATTGTTTGATAAATGCAAATCTCAGATTTGTTATATCTGTTTCAAAGCAGTATCAGAACCATGGCTTGAGTCTTTCGGATATAATCAATGAGGGGAATCTTGGATTGATCAAAGCTGCAGAGCGATTTGACGAAACAATGGGTTTTAAGTTCATATCCTACGCTATTTGGTGGATAAGGCAATCTATTATGCAGGCCCTTTCAGAAAACACAAGAATTATACGGCTCCCACTAAACAGAGTGAATCATATTAATAAAATAAAAAAGATCATTGCTAAACTGGAACAAAAGTTTGAAAGAGACCCAACTATCCTTGAGATTACACAGGCATTAGAGCTAACTCCTGCTGATGTGACAGTTGCCATAAAAAATGCCGGGCGGTATATTTCAATGGATGCCCCGCTTGTACAAGGTGAAGAAGAGAACATGTATGATGTTCTATTAAACGAAGATGCTTCCAGCCCTGATAAAGAATTGCTAACGGATTCACTAAGGAAAGAAATTGAAAGGGTCCTTAATAAATTGGCCCAAAGAGAAGCCGATATTATCAGATTTTATTTTGGATTAAACAGCAAATACGCGCTCACACTCGCGGAAATTGGTGAGGAGTATAATCTGACAATAGAAAGGATCAGGCAAATCAAAGTCAAGGCGATCAATAAATTAAAGTATACTACGATATGCAGAATATTAAAGACCTACTTGGATTAACTTAATTTGTAATCCAAGAGCAAATTAAGTGTAATGCTCAGTTTGACCGGATTTTCCACCCCTGAGTACACTTCCCAGAACCGATTCACATAATTTAATATCATTGCTATCGAGATCATGAATCCGAACCGGGAGCACCCTGCTTGCCACATTACCATTTGACAGTTTTACCTTCAGTCCAAACTGATCTTGAGATGCCTGTTCAACGAATGCCTTAAACTCTCGTTCCCATGCAAATTATTTAGGATCGCAGTAGGTGCGGGATATTATTGGGATAAAAACAAGGCATTTAAGTTTATCCTTCAGTG
>JAPLEC010000379.1 GCA_026391515.1 Bacteroidia bacterium
CAGACATTTAATCACTTCTTTCATGGATGAGCACTTACCAAGCAAATGCATCAGCTTGGTTACAGAAGCCTCCGAAGTAATATCCTTCCCGCTTACAACACCAACTTCAAGCAGCTGACGACTCGTTTCATATAACCCCATTTCAACACTCCCGCCATGACATTGTGTGACATTATAAATTATACCGCCTTTCTGAATAAAATTCCTGAGATCATCAATAAACCATTTATAAGTCGGTGCATTGCCTGAACCAAAAGTCTCAATAATAAGTCCTTTTAACCCTTTGGTATTGATAACTGCCTGTACAAAATTCCTGTTGATACCGGGAAAAAGTTTCAGAATTGCAACATTTGTATCGAATGATTTGTGTAAAATAAGCTTCTTGTTTTTTATTGGATAATGAATATCGTTGAAATTAAATTTCAGATGTAATCCGACTTCAGCAAGCGGAGGATAATTCGGTGAATTAAATGCATCAAAATGCTCTGCACTGTACTTGGTTGTACGGTTTCCACGGGTAAGCTCATTATCGAAATAGATACAAACCTCGGGTACAATGGCAGCACCCTTTTCTTTTGCTGCAGCAATTTCTATTGAGGTTATAAGATTCTCCCGTCCGTCAGTACGAAGAAGTCCGATCGGCAACTGGGAACCGGTAAATATCACAGGCTTTGCAAGATTTTCCAGCATAAAGCTTAACGCTGAAGCTGAATATGCCATTGTATCAGTTCCATGCAATACCACAAATCCATCGAAACGGTCATAATTTTTTTCAATAGTCTCAGCCATCTTTATCCAGATGCCGGGATCAATATTTGATGAATCCTTTACCGGGTCGAAGGATATAGACTGAAGGTCATAACCAAACTTGCTTAATTCAGGAACATGATCTGTAATATGCTTAAAATCAATTGGTACCAATGAACCTGTCTTTGGATCATGAACCATACCGATCGTCCCGCCGGTATAAATAATAAGTATGGAAGCATCTTTTTTACTTTTCATTTTCTGTCAGATATTAAAAAGTCGGCATGAATTTTCAAAGGTAACTGAAGCAGTTTTCTCTTCGTCCATATTGAAAATTTCAGCAAGTTTTTTATTTATGATGCAAAGATAAGAACTCTCATTTCTTTTTCCCCTGTATGGGACAGGAGCAAGATATGGTGAATCAGTTTCAAGTACAATATGCTCAATACCAACTGTCTTTGATACTTGGTCAAGATCAGAGTTCTTAAATGTCAATGGTCCTCCGATACCGAGAAAGAATCCCATCCCGATAGCTTTCTTAGCATCCTCAATACTTCCGGAAAAGGCATGCATTACACCTGTAAGTCCTTGTCCGTTAAATTCTTCCAGAACAGAGAAAACTTCCGGGAAAGATTCCCGCGAATGAATTACAACAGGAAGATTTGATTTAATGGCAAATGAGACTTGTCGTCTTAAAGCTTCTCTCTGCTCTTTCAGGTGAGTTTTATCCCAGTAAAGATCAATTCCTATTTCTCCGATTGCAATAAATTTATTTCGAATAGCAATTTCTTCAAGTTTTTCAATCTGGGAAATGTAATCTTCTTTGACAGAAGTCGGATGCAATCCGATCATTGGATAACAAACTCCTTTGTATCTGTCAGCAGCGGATAGCATTGGTTTGACTGAATGCAGATCAATATTCGGCAATAAAAGCTTTATCACACCGCTGCTGACAGCACGGTTTACCATCTCATCTCTATCGGTATCAAATTCCGGAAGATAAAGATGTGTATGTGTATCAATTAATTGCATTAAACGACTCCCTGGGCGATCATGGCATTAGCCACTTTCACAAACCCGCCGATGTTTGCACCATCAACATAGTTTATGAATCCATCCTCTTTTGTTCCGTACTTGACGCAAGTACTATGGATATTCTTCATTATTGTATGAAGCCTCTGATCGACCTCCTCACGTGACCAGGGGAGCCGCATTGAATTCTGAGTCATCTCTAGTCCTGAGGTTGCTACACCACCGGCATTAGCTGCCTTCCCGGGACCATATAGAATTTTTGCATTAAGGAATACTTCCACAGCTTCGGGTGTCGATGGCATGTTGGCACCTTCTGATACACAGATACAGCCATTTTTAACAAGCATCTTAGCTTCGTCCTCATTTATCTCATTCTGGGTTGCATTAGGCATAGCAATATCACACTTGATAATCCATGGTCTCTTACCTTCAAAATATTCAACACCATTTTTTTCAGCATAATCCTTTATCCTTCCCCTCTTGATATTCTTTAATTCCATAATGTATTTGAGCTTTTCGGAATCGATACCTTTCGGATCATAAATAAATCCGTTTGAATCGGATGAAGTAACAACTTTTCCTCCCAGCTGAGTAACTTTTTCGGTTGCATATTGAGCCACATTACCTGAACCTGACATGCAAACTGTTTTACCTTCAAAGCTTTCACCGCGTGTTGAAAGCATTTCCTGGGCAAAATAGGTGGTACCATATCCTGTTGCTTCAGGGCGGATAAGTGATCCTCCCCATTCAATTCCTTTTCCGGTCAGAACTCCCGTAAATTCATTTCTAAGCCTTTTATACTGACCAAAAAGAAAACCGATTTCCCTGCCGCCGACACCAATATCACCGGCCGGGACATCAGTATCAGGGCCAATATGACGGAAGAGCTCTGTCATGAAGCTCTGGCAGAATCGCATTACCTCATTATCGGATTTACCTTTGGGATCAAAATCTGAACCGCCTTTACCACCGCCCATTGGTAAAGTAGTCAGGCTGTTTTTAAATACCTGCTCAAATGCAAGGAATTTAAGAATGCCAAGGTTAACTGTAGGGTGAAATCTGAGACCACCCTTGTAAGGACCTATGGCACTGTTCATTTCAATCCTGTAACCCCGGTTAATCTGTATTTCGCCTTTATCATCCAGCCAGGGTACCCTGAAAATAATTGTCCTTTCAGGCTCAGCTATTCTTTCAAGGATTTTAGCATATTTATATTTGGGATTTTCTTCGATAAAGGGGATAAGAGATTCTGAAACCTCCTGAACAGCCTGGTGAAACTCATTTTCACCCGGATTTTTTGCCTTTATCATGGCCATAAATTGTTGTACTCTCGGATCCATAGTTAATTTTTTTTTAGGTTTATTGGAATGTTAAAAGTAGAAAAACAAAAGATATCTGATTCATTGTGGTCAATAAAAATTTTACATGAATGAAAAGAGACAGTAATTAGTCAGGCTATCCGATAAAGATTCCCGGGATAGCACCTGATGAACCCTTTAAATTCCATTTGAAGCAGAATAGCTGAAAGCTTATAGACAGGAAAATCAAGAGATCTGCAAATTGAATCAATTGTTAATTCACCTTCTTTAGAGAGCAGTTCAAATATTATTTTTTCATTATCGTCAAGCTCTGAAAACAGAGATCGCTGAACCGGAGGTTTGGATTTTTCTGATTTCCAGTTAAGGAAGTATTCTATATCATCGGAACACTCTGCCATTGCGGCTTTATTACTTTTAATGAGGCTGTTACAGCCGGCAGACCACTGATCCTCCGGCCTTCC
>JAPLEC010000216.1 GCA_026391515.1 Bacteroidia bacterium
ACAAGATAAATGATGGAAACCGGTTTTATCTTCTCTTGCAGAAAACTAAACCGTACAGAATCCGGCTTACAGGCCGGCTGCAAATTATAAAGACGCCCAATTTGGGCGTCTTTACTACATTATAGATAAATAGATAAATTATACTATTTTAACTTAAATATACTATCATCCATCGGAACATTCACTTCAATATTATCATAGGTAGTGACCCCAAATTCCATTCCACTGCTACTGGTGGTGATTTTCCTTGGCATTACAACTCCGTTGATGTCAACGTAATCAGACATAATTAAATCAATATCCATAGCCTGTCCCATCTGTTCAACTTTCATCGAGAGTTTAACAAGAAGGTAGGTGTCTTTGTCAACGAACATATATATGGGATTGCCTCCCTCTATATCAGCTTTTAGCTTAAATGCAGGTTTCCCGTTGACATTCTCATCTCCTTCAAGAGTGAGTTTACCGCTTTTAAAGTAATTCAGCAGATCATTATTAAACTCATTTTTGTTTTTAACCTGCTTTGCTTGATTTCCGTCAAGCTCAATAGTACCTTGCATCGGATTAGTAGCATAACCTTTCTCACCATCAAAAGTCGCTATATAATCCTGCCCTTGGACATTGTTCACAATTCTGATCTTGTCTGGGTTTTTCATAAACATTGTCAAAGGCATCTCCATACCCATTCCTGAAGCTTTACCGGTTACCTTAATTGTCTGAGTATTCGCCTTCTGATCGTATTTCATAGCCGCAGAATATTTCTTTACGATTTCTTCAAGCGATTGAGCATTGAGAACTGCAACTACAAGAAGACATGTGAATACTAAAAATAATTTTTTCATAAAACTTGAATTAAATGTTAATAATTAAAATGAATTTATCGTTTTTCTAATTGCAACGAGCTTATTTAAAAGTTTGTCCATCTCATTCAATTTGAGCATATTGGCACCGTCTGATCTGGCAATTGCAGGATTCGGATGGGTTTCAATGAAGATGCCATCAGCACCTACACTTATTGCCGCTTTACCGATGGTTTCAATCATTTCAGGAGTACCTCCTGATACTCCTGCCTCCTGATTCGGTTGTTGAAGTGAATGAGTAATATCCATAATCACAGGTACTTCATTCTTCTGGATAATAGGTATATTCCTAAAATCAACGACAATATCCTGGTAACCAAACATATTGCCGCGATCAGTTACCATAATGTTATTATTGCCGGAATCCCTGATTTTTCCAATTGCAAATTTCATTGAAGATCCGGATAGAAACTGTCCTTTTTTAATATTTATCCATTTGCCGGTTTTTGCTGCAGCGACAAGGAGATCAGTCTGCCTGCAAAGAAAAGCCGGAATCTGAAGTACATCAACATATTGTGCTGCCACAATCGCTTCTTCCGGATTATGTATATCAGTGATAACCGGAACAGAATATCTCTTTTTAACTTCAGCCAGTATTTTTAGAGCTTTTAAATCACCTATCCCTTCAAAAGAATCAATCTTTGACCGGTTTGCTTTTCTGTAGGATGCTTTGAAAATGTAGGGAAGTTTATATTTTTCTGACAGTTTTACGAGGTGTTCAGCAATCTCAAA
>JAPLEC010000426.1 GCA_026391515.1 Bacteroidia bacterium
GCTTCTTTCTACAGATCAGGGGAAGGATAATAAGTTACTTAATGCACAAAAGATTCTGGCCGATTCAAGACAGCCACAGGTTACTCAGATATTAAGACTTCTGAGAGATAATTCCCTCGAATCAAAAACAAACGGAATCTATATGATCGGGAAATTCAAAATGACCGAAATGTTACCCGAAGTGTGCGGATGTCTTAATGTTCAAGGACTTAAAACTCAGGCAACAAGTGTTCTCAGGAGTTTTGGAAAGGATGCGGATGAAGAGTTGAGCAGGTTTTATATGGTTTCTTCAGGGAATGTCAATATAAGCAAAACAATTCTCCGTCTGCTGGGCGAGAAGTGCAATGATGAAAACCAGAGTTTCCTTTTTTCCAGGTTATGGTCAAACTCCCGCCAGATAAAAGAAGTTGCCCTCAAAAATTTAATTGATTGTGGTTTTAAATCTTCTCAGGAGGATAAGGATAAGCTCCACCAGTCAATATCTGATATCGTGGGAATAATGGTCTGGAATTTGTCTGCGAAGATAAGCATCAAGAGAAAAGAAGATACTCTTCTTCTTGAAGCATTAGAAAAGGAAATTACGAGATGGAATACATTTCTTTTTAATGTTCTGTCGATAACCTATGATTCAGGATCAATAAAAAGAATCAGCGAAAATCTTGAGAGTGGTACTGTTGAAAGTGTCAACTATGCGCTTGAGATGATTGATATAGTTATTGATGAATCAATTAAGCCAAAATTAATTCCGCTCCTCGATGTCATTCCCGATGAAGATAAAGTAAAGAATCTTTATCAATTTTATCCGGGAGTAATTCCGGATTACAAAAATCTTATCGAAGATATTATAAACCGTGATTATAATCTTCTGGGAATCTGGATCAGAGCCTGTGCGATCAGGAATCTGCCAGAAATCGAGACAGAAAGTCTGGTTGAATCTATTGTTGCACTTCTCTTTAGTCCCGAAGCAATTCTACAGGAAGAATCAGCCAGATTACTTGCAAGGTCAGGCAGGGAATTGTACAGGTCGGCAAGTGCAAGAATACCGGTACATGTGAAAAACCGGCTCGATAAGATTATCAGTGCCGAAACAAACCAGGAAGAGCTGATTTATGAAAAAGTCAGGTTCCTTTCCTCATGTATAAATAAAATAAGTGAAGAAGACTTACTGTTTTTAGCAGAAGAATTGAAGTTTACGAAAAACATTGATCAGGCAGATTCAGAATCGAAAGGTGGCTATATTTTATGGTCAGGAGAACCGGGGAATGTCGAAATAATTCATGAGTCACAGAAACTATCTGTTCGGCAGGGAATCAGCGATAAGTTTTATTACCTGCCTTTGAGTGCAGTTGAAGAATATCATTTTAATTCGCCTGAACAATCTGTTCATATTTTAAACTATATAGAAATACACGAAAAATAATTCTGGCAAGAATGGCAAAAAGTAGAATAACAACCATATTCAAACAATTGATACTCAATGTTGTAATACCAACTTTGCTTGCACTGCTCGCTTTTGCCATATTCAATTTCCTGCGTACACGTTCAATTCTTGAAAAACAGACAGCAGAAAAAAACCAGCTTTTATCTAATGAAATAACAAAAATCCTGAAATTTCAGGATGTTGCTTTTAAGCTTATAGATGAGGAACTTGGTAAAAGATTAAAGTCGTTTAGTAACCTGCTTGTTGATAAGTATTTTATCAAAACAGATAATCTTGAGGCTCTTAATTTAAGAGAGATTGCCAACCAGATAGGAATGGATCCTGCAACTGAGGATATATATATAATAAGGAGAGACGGGATTGTAGTGAACACTACATTCCAGCAGGATTATGGTATAAACCTTTATAAATATGGTGAAGTAATGCAGAATTATCTCCTTGATATCTTCAGGACCAAAGATTTTGTAACTGAGATGTTTACAATAGAAGGTAAGACTAAAAGCCCCAGAAAATATACTTATCAGCCGACTAAAGACAGAAAATTCATAATCGAGCTGGGAGCGTATTCAAAGAAAGCAAATGAAATTGTTCAGATAATTGAGGAAACAAAAAAAGAGATAAAAAATGAATCAAAAGATATCATAGATGTTGAGTTGTTCCTTGCGGCTGATGAACCTTACAGTATGAATAAGAATGCCAAGATAATCAAGCATCAGTCAAATATTCTTCTCAGATCTTTTAAAAACCGCGATACAACGCTTATTGAGAGAAATACAATCCTTAGAGATACAACTATTATTAAACGGACGGAAACCATAAGGGATACAACCTTTAAGGAGCTAAATCCCAAAAAATGGTTCCAATATCGATATATATATGTAGAACGTTCAGCATCAAATCTATATAAAGGATCAGTAATCAGAATAATTTCTGATTTTACCAGACAAAAAAACCTGTTCAAGAAAGAAGCTGCTATATTCATCGGGATATTTAGCATTTCAATGCTCCTGGTAGCATATCTGATTTATCGCAAGACGCGTGTGATTACAATGCCAATTAAAAAACTTGTTGAAAATGTTGACAGGATTACTAATGGTAATCTCAGGGAGAGAGCAGAGGTTATTGGTAACAATGAGATCACAAGGCTTTCCGAAAAATTCAATATGATGATCGCCCAGCTTGAAAGCTACTATTATGAGCTTGAAGAAAAGGTGAAAGAGAGAACTCTGAAAATTGAAAAGCAGAAAGAGGAAATTGAAGAGCAGAAAAAACACATAACCGACAGCATTTATTATGCCCGCAGAATACAGAATGCTATACTTCCGTCATTTAAGCTTATCAGCTCACATCTGAAAGACTATTTTATTCTTTATTTACCAAAAGATATTGTAAGCGGGGATTTTTACTGGGTTCATGAGACTGACGGATTATTCATGCTGGCAGCTGTCGACTGCACCGGTCATGGTGTGCCGGGAGCCTTCATGTCGATTGTGGGATTCAATCAGCTCAACCAGGCAGTTACCGTTAAAAAAGCAAGATCAGCGAGTATCATTCTTGATGAGCTTAATAAAGGAGTTATCACAACCCTGAATGAAAATAAAACCGAAGGCTCAATTAAAGACGGGATGGATATGTCACTTTGCATCCTGAACCTTAAATCGAGAAAAGCGCAATTTGCCGGAGCGAATAATCCCATGTACTTAATTAGAAATGATAAACTAATAAAATACAAGGCCGATCATTTCCCTATAGGAGCATTTGAAGGAAGCAAGCCACAATTATTTATAAACAATGAAATTGATCTTGCAGAGAATGATTGTTTGTATCTTTTCTCCGACGGATATGCTGATCAGTTTGGTGGACCTGATGATAAGAAATTCATGTACAAAAGATTTGAAGAGCTTCTTATGGAGGTACACGCTAAACCTATGGAAAAACAGAAAGAGATTCTTACCACCAGATTTCTGGAATGGAAAGGTGATGATGATCAGATTGATGATATCCTCGTTATGGGTATTAGAATATCATAAGTCAATATATTTTTAATTATGGGATCAAAAAGTGAGACCCGGAATTTCAATCCCTTCCCAGGGCTGAGACCATTTGCTCCGGAAGAAAGTGACCTGTTCTTCGGACGTGAAGTGGAAAGCCGGGAAGTCATGGAAAAACTCCTTAATAACCGTTTCATAACTGTAATAGGAGCTTCAGGAAGTGGTAAATCGTCACTGATCTATTGCGGTGTTTTACCAAAGATCAGGGACCTGGGACAAAAAGAATCTTCATTCTGGAGGATTATAACGTTCAGACCAGGAAATAATCCGTTTGGAAATCTCGGAGAAGCTATTGCAGAACATGTTACGGAAACAGGGTTGGGGAAGATCGAATCAGACCCCCTGCTTCTGGATATGCATTTAAATTCTGATGGTATAACTTATGCTCTGAAGAAGAATCTGATCAAGGGTAATGATAAGGTGCTTCTTGTTATTGATCAGTTTGAAGAATTATTCAGATACAGCACATTGAGTGCAGGAGGAGCAAAAGGAGTGCATGCTGCCGAATTTATGTCGAAAATAGTCAGTGCAGTCAGCCAGCCTGATGCCAATATTTTTACAATAATAACAATGCGCTCCGATTTTATTGGAGAATGTGCACATTACCAGGGACTTACACAGCTGATTAATAACAGCAACTATCTTGTACCCCATATGGACAGGGAGAATTACAAGCAGGCAATCGAAGGTCCTGTAAAATATGCAGGAGCAACAATTGAGCAAAAGCTTGTTGAAACAATTCTCGATGATATTGGCGACAGAACAGACCAGCTTCCGGTTTTGCAACATGCTCTGATGAGAACCTGGACATACTGGCAGGAGCTCGATGAACCGGGACGTCCTATAAGCTTTACCGATTATGATGCTGTAGGAACTATGAGCGATGCCATGTCAAGGCATGCCAATGAAGCCTTTGAAGAACTTACTCCTCGCGGCAAAGAGATCTGTGAGAAATTGTTCAAGACCATTACTGAGAAGGGTACAGATAATAAAGGTATTCGCCACCCTTCAAGTGTTGCAATAATTAAATCGGTAATTCAGTGTACAAGCGAGGAGCTGTTTGAAATAGTTGAGAAATTCAGAATTCCTTCGAGATCTTTCCTGACGCCAAGACAGGATATTCCTTTAGGTGATTCATCAATAATTGACTTATCTCATGAAAGCCTGATGCGATTATGGGATCGTCTCAGGGAATGGGTCGATAACGAAGCAGCTTCGGTGCAAATGTATCTGCATTTATCAGAAGCATCAGCCATGTACCAGCAGGCAAAGACAAGTCTTCTGAGACCTCCGGATCTTCAGCTTGCAATAAACTGGCGCGACCAGCAAAAACCAACTCTTACCTGGGCTCAGAGATTTGACCCGGCATTCGAAAGAGCGATGGTTTATCTCAGGACAAGTGAAAAAGAATATCTCGACGAGGAAGAAGCAAAGATACGCTTACAGAAAAGACAGATGAGGCGTGCGAAGATAGTTGCAATAATCCTTGGAACAGCAGCAATAATCTCTCTTGGATTCATGCTGTTTGCCTTTGTTCAGAAAATTGCTGCTGACAGAGCTTCACAACTGGCTGAAGAAAGGAGACAGCTGGAAATGATTCAGAGACACAGAGCTGATTCCAACTCAAAAGTTGCCATTTACCAGAAGAATTTAGCAGACTCGAGCGCTGTGGTGGCAAAAACTAAAGAGCAGGAAGCAGTAGAACAAAGAAATATTGCCGATAGCTCAAGAGCACTGGCAGTTAAGAATGCCATTGAAGCTCAAAATCAAAGAAACAGAGCCGAAGAACAGGCTGATTCGGCAACCAGGGCAAGCATTCGGGCCAAACGTAATGAAGAGATTGCAAAGGCAGAAAAAATTGAAGCTTTACGGCTCAGGATGCTTTCAACCGGAAAGTCAATGTCAATCAAGTCATTACAGGTTCAGGGTCAAAAAGATCTTCAGACTTTACTTGCCTATCAGGCATACCTGTTTAATAAGAAAAATGGCGGACTCGAAAATGATGCTGATATCTATAATGGTTTATATAATGTTGCACGACAATACGGGAACATAAACTATAAATCCTTTAAAGGTCATACCGGGAACCAGATAAAAAGTATTGTTTTTGCTCCGGGTAAAAGAGAATTTTATACAGCTGGCGACGATAAGCAGGTGTTAAAATGGACTCTGGATGGACAACCCACTTCTTATCAGGTCATTTATTCAGGTACCGATGTTATTGAAGTTCTTGCGATAAGCCCTGATGCTTCCTGGCTGGCATGCGGAAGCGAGAATTCATCGATTCATATGATCCCGCTGAAAGGTAACAGCATACAATATGATCTGTCCGGACACAATGGAAAAATCAAATCAATGATCTTTTCTTACAACGGTAAATACCTCTATTCAGCATCACTTGACGGGAAAGTACTTAGATGGGATATTACAACGCGGACAAGCACAAATGTGACTACAGGCGCAATGCAGATTACTTCAATAGATATCTCTTCAAGCGAAAATTATCTTGCAGGTATTAATAGAAGTGGAAATGCAATTATCTGGAATCCTGAAAACACTTCAGAAAACTTCCCCGTTCCAACTACTTTGAAAAATATTACAGTAGTACGATTTAAACCGGATGAAGATATTCTTGCGTTAGGTGATATAAATGGAAATGTTGAACTGTGGAACATAACGACCAGAAAGAGGATATCTGAAGTTAAGGCTCACACTGCGCAGGTCAACGATATCCAGTTTAATATTCCTCTAAAACAAATGGCAACTGCAAGTACTGATAAGTTATTGAAGATCTTCAACATAAAAGACATGGCTGATCTTACGGAGCCTCCTATTACTCTATCTGACAATGAGGGATTCGTACTTGCAATGCAGTTCAGCCCCGACGGGCAGCTGATCGTTTCAGGAGCTTATGAGGGAGCACAAAATCTTGTCAGCCGCCCTGCTCATGTTGACAATCTGATAGCCGGAGTCTGCTCACTGGTTTCAAGAAACATGACTAAGGAGGAATGGGATACTTATGTAGCGAAAGATATTCCGCTTGAAAAAACATGTACTGATAAAGATTATAGCATAAAAGTTAATGTAATAAAATAAAGATATCAGGGAAATGAAAACCAGGTATTCAGATTCATTTATTATTAAGTTACTGTGTGCAGTAGTTTTCAGTTCAATTGCGCTCATTGTATCGGCCCAGGAGACAAGTACATGTGCAGAGAATCTGAAAACTGCACAATCTCTTTTCGATAAAGGACAGGTTGACCAGGTTTCTGCTATGCTTGTGGATTGTATGAAGAAAGGATTCAAGCGGGAAGAACAGATTGCAGCCTATAAGCTTTTAATTCAGTCTTATCTTTTTGAAGATAAACTCCCAAAAGCCGATTCAACTATGCTTACATTTCTGAAAAAATACCCGGAGTACCAGCTTAGTCCGACAGACCATTCAAGCTTTGTTAATCTCTTCAATAGCTTTAAGGTTAAATCCGTGATTCAGATTGTATTCCATATTGGCACCAACATGCCTTTTCTTACAAACGTCCATCTGGCAACTGTATCTTCAGAACCGGTGAAAAAAGATTATAGCAAAAGTTTCTTTAATCTGTATGCTTCCCTTGAGGCGAAATATGCTTTGTCACGTAAATTTGAAGTTAATGTAGAAGGAGGTTATTCTCAATCTTCATTTAGCAGCGTCGAAAATTTCCTTGGCTTTGGAAATACAAATTATACAGAGACTCAATATAGAATTGAGGTCCCTGTCACTACAACGTATAATATTATTAGTCTCGGAAAGTTTACTCCATATTTACGGGCAGGTATAGGTGCAGCCTTTGATATATCATCTTCTGCAAAAGCTACTTTTATTCCTACCGATATTAATAATTCTGACACTCATACCGGGCCTGATATTGACAGGAATGATTCACGTATTTTTATGGATCTTTTCGGTCAGGCCGGTATTGGGCTTAAATTCAAAACCACACGTGGGTATTTAAATTTCGAA
>JAPLEC010000205.1 GCA_026391515.1 Bacteroidia bacterium
ATTTGATTTCGTTTTGAATTGGAACTGACGAACCAGTAATGATATCCCTGTAATAAAACTGTTTTATTGCCGCTTCAGCTTTACCTCTTAATGCAACCCTTTTACATAATTCCTGTTCCAAAGAAGCTTCAGCAACAGGTGGCTGGTCAAGAAAAATCCATCCAATAAAACTCTCAACCAGGAATCCTAAACTATCAATTTCAACTTTATATCCACCCTCATTGAGACTGCCAATAGTTGAAGAAGTTACTCCATTATCTGTCTTTAAGAATATACTGAAACTGCTAGTGCCATCATTCCACTGTCTCCATGTAAAATCATAATTTCCGGAACCATTTGTCCGTGTAGCTGTAAGCGTCCCTCTTTCTGTGCCTAATTTATTGCAATAAAAAAATATAGGATCATTTATACCCGAGGATGAGGTGTATCGCACTGCATTAGAACCGGGAGCAGTAAGCTGGGCCATTAATGAAACCGGCAGCAGCAAAACAATAATTAAAATCCGAAAACGCACAGGTAATCTGAAATTTATCTTATTAACGGATTAAATAACTTAATTTGTATAATTCACGCAAGTATAATAAAAATACGGGTTCAAAAGACTTCTCTTACAATCCTATTAAACCCTTCCCCCAGCCCCTTCCCTTAAATCTAAGGGAAGGGGAGCAAATTATTAATCTATTATTGATCTCACTCCTCCCCTTGGTCTTAAGGGGAGGAGATGGAGGTGGGGTTAATATTTAATGAGAGGGATAGAGTGGATGAGGTTGGCATTCATAATCCTGTTGATAATTATTACAGTTTAATTTTCAACATTCAATTCCATTAAATATGTATTTGCTAATTTTGCCTCGCCCGGAACGCTGTTATTCTGAAAAATAAATGGTTCATAACTATCTCAACGATCTGAACGAAGCTCAGCGACAAGCAGTTATCAATACTGAAGGTCCAGCTCTTGTTATTGCAGGTGCTGGTGCCGGTAAGACAAGAGCCCTCACCTACAGGATCGCTCATCTCCTTCATAAAGGTGTACCTGCCGGAAGAATACTCGCTCTTACATTTACAAACAAAGCGGCCGGTGAGATGAAAGAGAGGATCGCTAAAATAGCAGGTCCGGAAATTGCCAGGTTTCTCTGGATGGGCACATTCCATTCAATCTTCGCCAGAATATTGAGAATCGAAGGCGACAGGCTCGGCTATAAATCCAATTATACAATTTACGATGCAGTCGATTCGAAAAGCCTGGTTCGGACAATTATAAAAGAGCTTAACCTCGATGATAACATCTACAAACCTGGCGTTATTGCAGCAAGGATTTCAACAGTAAAAAACAACCTGATAACTGCAAGCATGTATTCTGCAGATGCCTCATTGCAGGAATATGATAAAATAAGCCGCATGCCGTTGCTTTCAGAGATCTATAAGTTTTATGCATCGCGTTGTTTCAAAGCAAATGCTATGGATTTTGACGATCTCCTCATGAATACTAATATCCTGTTCAGGGATTTTCCTGATGTTCTGGCTTCATACCAGGATAGATTCAGATATATTCTTGTCGATGAATACCAGGATACGAATTATGCCCAGTACCTTATTGTCAACAAGCTTGCATCTGTTCATCATAACCTTTGTGTTGTGGGTGATGATGCCCAGAGCATCTATTCATTCCGTGGAGCAAGAATTGAAAATATCCTCGAATTTAAAAATGATTATCCTGATTATCAGCTGTTTAAGCTTGAGCAAAATTACCGGTCAACACAAACAATAGTAAATGCGGCAAATGCAATAATTGCCAATAATGAAAGCCAGATCCATAAAAAGGTTTTTTCGAAAAATGAACAGGGAGAAAAGATCAGTATCATGCAATCGATGACTGATACAGAAGAAGGTTTTATCGTTGCTTCAGATATTTTTGATAAAAGATATTCTCAGCAGCTTAACTGGTCCGATTTTGCTATCCTGTACAGGACAAATGCCCAGAGCAGGATTTTTGAAGAGACTCTGCGAAGGAAAAATATCCCTTATAAAATTTATGGCGGATTATCCTTTTATGAGCGAAAGGAGATAAAGGACATACTATCGTATTTCAGAATGGTCATAAATCCTGAAGATGAAGAATCTCTTAAAAGATCCATTAATTACCCGAAAAGAGGTATTGGGGATACAACGGTTCAAAAAATCCTTGAATTATCTGCAGATCTTAATATTACAACCTGGGGTATTCTTAATGAAGCCGGAAACTATCCTGAACACTTCAATTCAGGTACTGTTAAAAAATTAACAGTATATTCAGATCTGATAAAGACCCTTTCACTGAATGCAGATAAATCTGATGCTTATACAAAAGCAAAAGAGATTGCTTTTGGCTCAGGAATAATGAAAGAGCTCAGGGACGGTAAGATGCCTGAGGAAATCAGCCGCTATGAAAACATGGAAGAGCTCCTGAATGCCATAAAGATTTTTACCGAAGCAGCAGAAACTAATGGCGAACCATCTACTCTTGGCGATTACCTGGCAAATGTTGCCCTGCTGACTGACCAGGATAACGAAAAAGAGGAGGACCGCGACAAAGTGACCCTCATGACAATGCACTCGGCCAAAGGTCTGGAATTCAAGCAGGTATTTATTGTAGGGATGGAGGACACTCTTTTTCCTTCACCTCTTTCAACCGGCAGCTCAAAGGAGCTCGAAGAGGAAAGACGTCTGTTTTATGTTGCTGTGACACGTGCAAAAAAACAGGCTACCCTGAGTTACGCACTTAACAGGTACAAATGGGGAAATCTTGAAAGAAGCAATCCAAGCAGATTTCTCCGGGAATTGGATCCAAAGTATATTCAATTCCCTCAGACAGGAGGAAAACCTTTCAGATCGAAATCAGGTTCTGATGAAAAGTCTTCTGTTTTCCGTGAAGAACCAACATCATATCCGGACAGACCACGCTTTAGAAAAGTTGTTAAACCTGATAGTCAGCCTGTTACACCTTTCAATGGCAGTGATCCATCGGAGTTTTCTGAAGGCGATACTGTTCAGCATGAGAGATTTGGAAACGGAATTGTTGTTTCAATTGAGGGAGTGCCGCCAAATACTACTGCATCTGTTGAGTTTGAAAAGGATGGCCGGAAAAAATTATTACTGAGGTTTGCAAAACTGAAAAAAGTATAATTCTTTCCCTTGTTCTATAGAAAATGCTTAAATCAGCTTATCGCCGGTTGTTATCCTTCAGAACATAATCAAATGGAAGCAGGTCTGCTATTCTTTGTCGTATCATTTCTCCTTGCCAGTCGATTCCATAAGGATCAAAAAAACCTGACTTATCAAAATACACGTAATCATGCAAAAACTCAATTGAGGTTCCGTACATTTTTGAATAGTAAGAAACAAGAATTAATCCTTTATTAATCATGAACTTAGATCCGTCAATCTGAACAACCAGGCTATCCGGGCTTATTATTTGATTAGTAAGATCCTTGATAGTAAATCCTGCAGAATCAAGTTTATTTTCCCACAATGCCCTGAAGAAGTGCATCCTGGATCCAAGATAGGCTGATTTTCTCCTTTGTTCCACTCTGATCCGGTCGCGCTCATTTAAAGTGCTGTCATCTATAAAGATATAATTCCCAATATAAGTCAGTGCATTATTTGAATCTTCAAAAGTATCTAGGAAATAGATAATCTTATAACCAAGAGCCTCATTATTGATTATTAATGGTTTTTGCGAATATGCTCTCAGTATGTCCTCATCTTTAAAATATTTAAATACAAGGTCGCTGTCATTTCGAATTTCACATTTGGTTGCGTTTAATGTCTTACCCAAAAATTGTTTACAAAACATATT
>JAPLEC010000260.1 GCA_026391515.1 Bacteroidia bacterium
TGAGCAAAAAGGTTATTTGCAAACAAACTAATTACAAATACCAGTAAAAACAATTTCAAATTTAGTTTTTTCATTTTATTCATTATAAATTGTCCTACTCTTAAGATTTTCGGCATCCTCTCCTTACTCTTTACTATTTAAGGATTTTCAGGGTACTCCTAAAGGTTCTCAAGTTAGTTAAATAAATTATACGCTCCAAATTTTCTTTTCAGGTCATCTTAAAAATAATCCATACATCCTTTTTTCATAAAGAATTTTGATGGATGGATAGATGGATTACAGGATTATTAATTAAAGAGATCTTAATGATTTATTTCTTAGAGGATTTATCTTCTTTCCTTGTATAAGGAATTGTAAAGTAAAATGTTGATCCTTCATCCGGCTTAGAATTGAGCCATATTTTGCCTCCAAGCAGATCAACGTAAGCTTTGCAAAGTGAGAGACCAAGTCCCGCACCCGTATACTGCCTCAATAAAGTACTGTCGATCTGAAAGAACCTGTCAAATATTTTTGTCTGAAATTCCAGAGGAATGCCTATTCCGGTATCCTTTACAAAAAATTCCAGGAAATCTCCCTTCAGATCATACCCAAAATTTATCCTCCCTTTTTTAGTGAACTTAAATGCATTATTAATAAGGTTTGACAAAACCTGAACCAGTTTTGTGCTGTCGGTAACTATTTCAGCTTCTTTATGCAGGAGCGGGGTTTTAAGGCTTAATATTATTTTTTGCGGTTTCTCTTTATAGCTGAATTGCTCACTAAGTTTTCTTAATGTGGAATTAAGATTAATTTCTTTCATATTTATTTTTGCCTGTCCGCTTTCAACGCTTGCCAGGTCAACAATATCGTTAATGATTGAAAGCAAATGATTCCCGCTTTGTAAAATAACATCAATAAACTGGTGCCGGTCAGATTCTGTAAGATCAGGTTCAGTAAGAAGTGTCGAAAATCCCAGAATAGCATTCATTGGTGTTCTGATCTCATGTGACACATTATGAAGGAACGCTGTCTTCAGCTTATCGCTTTCCTCTGCTTTCTCCTTTGCTGCAATTAATTCAGCTTCAGCTTTTTTACGTTCGGTAATATCCCTGAAGCTCCAGACTCTTCCAACAGTTTTTTCTCCTATCTTCTGAGGCTGGGAATAACGTTCAAAAAACCTTCCATCAATAAATTCAAGAAGGTCATAGGTAATTGCTTCTTTATCAGAATAAAGGTGCTTTACCTGATTGACAAAATTATCAGGGTATTTCAGCTGAGGCAGTACAAAATTAATTGCAGTAGCATCTTCCATTGATCTTAAAACATTTTGAGGGATACTCCATAGCTCGGTAAACTTTTGATTGTACTGAACAATCTTACCAGTGGTGTCAACCACCAGAATACCGTCTGCTGTCGATTCAAGGGTTGCCTTCTGAAGAGAAAATGATTTTTCAAGCTCAGCTTCCGCTATTTTTCTGGAAGTGATATCCTCAACCATTGCAAAAAAGAACTGGACCTCGCCTTTATTGTTACGGATTATATTCACAGTCGTCGAACCCCAGATAACTCTACCATCTTTTCTGATATAGCGCTTTTCAATGCGATATATCGGTATCTTTTGTGCAACCAGCTGAAGCACTGAAATTTCATCGTTGCTTATATTATCAGGGTGAGTAAAGTTTCTGAATGTCAGACCCAATAGTTCCTCTTCTGTATATCCAAACATCTTACAGAAAGTTGAATTTGCCCTTATGATACCCATATCCTTACCTGTCATTGCCATGCCGATAGGACTATCCTCAAAGAGCTTCCTGAATCTCTCTTCGCTATCCCTGAGAATATCCTCTGCATTTTTCCTTTCTGTAATATCCCTGCTTATCGATTGATAATATTTAACACCTTCGATATCGAATCTTCGCGCACTAATTTCAATTGGGAAAGTAGTACCATCCTTCCTCTTATGGATTGTTTCGAATATAGAATACCCGATTTCATTCAGCTCCTGCAGATCTTCATGTAATCTGTCGACTACTTCATCAGAACGCAACATACTGACATTCTGGCCAATAAGCTCTTTACGATCATACTGATAGGTCTCTGTTGCCTTATCATTTACTTCGACAATTGTATAGTTCTTATCGAAAAGGAAAATAATATCGTTAGCGAATTTGAGAATATAATCAAAATGCTTTACAAGTGCAAGACGATTGAGCTCAGCTTCATATTTTTCGCGATAAAATGTCACCCGCTGATTCCACCAGAAGAATCCCAAAACTGAACCAGTAACTAGAATAAAAAGAAAGACGATAATCTTAATAAATCCGGACTGTGAAATAAGTCCACCAAATACTTCCTCACGGTCAACTTTGGATACCATATACCATGGTGACTCAGGAATTTTTTTCATAGCTGCAATTACCTGGACTCCCCGATAATCGATACCATCGGTAGTTTCACTAATCCCCTGGAGAGCCATAGATGCGGGAAGATTCTCCAGGGACACAGGTTTCCTGAACACTAATTCTGTATTTTTCATATGCCTGAGTTCATTAAGGTATACAACCTCATCACCTTCTCGATGAAAAATCAAAGTCTCAGAAGTTTTACTTGTTACAGGCCATGATTGAATAAGCGGATAAAGAACTTTATAAGGATCTATCCTGAGCACCAGCAATCCAAAAACATTAGTGTCTCCAGGTCCGGGTCCTTTTAATGGTACAAGAAGATCGAGGTGAACAAAACTTACTTTTCCTGTTTTATGAAGATCGGTAAGAACTACTTCACCTTTACGGATAACATCAGGCAATCTTGGCATCAGATAATCACCAATAACTGTGTCCTGTTTTGGATAGAAGAGTTTTACTTCACATTTATTATTTAAAAAAAGTACATTTCTATAATCATAATTTTCAGTAAGTGATTTCAAATCCCGAAGAAGGTCATTTTGCATTACCTTGTTTTTATTACGGGAAAGAAAGTCTGAAAACTCCCTTATAAGAGAAGCATTCTGGCTTAAATATGTCCCATCGGCAATACGTTCGAGTCGCCACTGGGTGATCTGTTTCACCTTCAGATCGGCAATTGTGGAAAGCTCCTGTAACCTGTTCGCTAACAGATGGTTTTTCTGACTCTGGTAATAGAAAAAACCAGCTAAAATTGCACCTGTCGAAATAATGAAAAAGAGAACAATAAGAGGCCATAAAACGGCCGGTTTTTGCTTTTGTAAATCCATTATTGCGATCTGTTAAACCTGAATAATACAATACTTAGTTCTGATCAAACAAAGTAAAATTAATACTTTCCCTGTAATTTAATGCTTTCGATCCTAATTCAAATATCCTGAAAATTATTCCTTTTTAATAATGATTGATGCAAGGATCGAAATAAGGAGAATAGAAACAATTATTCCAAGCGATAGAATTATTGGAATCTCGATATCAAAAAAAGAAACAAGCATTTTCAATCCGACGAAGGTCAGAATAAAAGCAATTCCAATTTTAATGTAACGGAAATAACCCATTATCCCTGCAACTGCAAAATACAATGATCTCAAACCGAGTATTGCAAAGATGTTTGAAGTGTAAACTATAAATTTGTCATGACTAACTGCAAGAACGGCAGGTATACTGTCTACAGCAAATAGTAAATCTGTTGACTCAATTACTAATAGTACAAGGAACAAAGGTGTAGCAAATATCCTATGGTTCTGCCTGATAAAAAACTTGCTGCCATGTGTTTCATCAGAAACAGGAAGGAACTTTCTGAAGAATCTCACAACCGGATTCTTTTCCGGATGCACCTGAGTATTTTTCTGAAAGAGCATTTTGATTCCGGTAAATACCAGGAAAGCCCCGAAAATAAGAATGATCCAATGGAACCTCTTTATCAGTGCAACACCTGCGAAAATAAAAATCCCTCTCATTACGAGAGCTCCAATTATCCCCCAGAATAATATTTTATGCTGATCCCTGTCAGGTACTACAAAATATGTAAATATGATTATGAATACAAAAATATTGTCAACACTCAGAGAATACTCAATTACATAACCGGTAATGAACTCAAGTGCTTTTACTTTTCCAAATTCAAAATAGACAAACAGATCGAAAATAAAAGCCAGAGTAATCCAGATCGCACTCCAAATAATAGCTTCTTTTAAAGGTACTTTATGAGCCTTCTT
>JAPLEC010000328.1 GCA_026391515.1 Bacteroidia bacterium
ACTGTAACAGAAGCAGGTCATCCCGTACCTGATGAAAACAGCTTCAGGGCAACAGAAGAAATTTTACGAATTGCTGAGAAAGCTGCTGAAGATGACCTTGTTATATGTTTATGGTCTGGTGGAGGTTCAACTCTTCTGGCCGATAATCCTGAATCTTCCTCGCCTCATGAGGTAATGTTCTTCAATGAAATGCTTGTAAGATGCGGAGCAGAAATCAGGGAAATGAATATTATCAGAAAACACCTGTCAAAGGTCAAGGGAGGGCAGCTGTTAAAACATATCTGGCCGGCAGCCAGTGTAAGCATATTTTTGTCGGATGTCATAGGCGATCCCCTCGATATTATTGCTTCAGGTCCGACAGTTCCCGATAATTCAACCTTTGCTGAGGCACTGGAGATTCTTGAAAAATACCACCTTAAAAACGATATACCTGCAGGGTTATTAAATTACCTGGAAGAGGGCGCCGAGAGTAAACGACCTGAAACACTAAAACAGAATGATGATGTTTTCTTAAAATCCGCCACGATTCTTGCTGCCAACAATAAGACAGCTCTTCAGTCAGCAAAAGCTGAAGCTGAGAACCTTGAATTCACGACATTTATTATCACTAATGAGCTGGCAGGCAATACCGAACAAGCCTGTTCTTATATTATTGATTCAATATTCAAGTATAAGAATAACAGTGCCTTAAAGAAACCTGTGTGCCTTCTTTTTGGAGGAGAGGCAACTGTAAAAGTCACAGGAAATGGTATCGGAGGAAGAAATCAGCATCTGGCGCTAACTGCTGCTTTAAAAATTCAGAATATCCCGGGAATCACTCTTCTTTCAGCAGGAACCGATGGTAATGACGGTAATACAGAAATGGCAGGAGCTGTTGCGGATTCAGAGACTGTTCATTATGCTTTATCAATGAATGTTGACCCCGAGAGTTACCTGAAAGAGTTCGATTCGTACCATTTTTTCAATTCCATTGACTATGGCATTTTTACGGGGCCCACAATGACAAATGTAATGGACATGGTGGTGGTGATCATTGAATGACGGATTTATGTTTTTACTATATTTGATTACAAAACACTTTCGTGTAAATATTTTTTAGTTATTGATGAAGGCTCTTGTTCTTGAGAAATATAATCACCTTGTTTATAAAGATGTTCCCGATCCGGAAATAAGTTCTGACGAGGTCCTCGTACAGGTCAAGGCTTGTGGAATATGCGGCTCTGATATACATGGCTTTGATGGAAGCACCGGACGAAGAATACCTCCGCTGATAATGGGACATGAAGCATCAGGAGTTATCGTTAAAACTGGTTCAAATGTAAAAGGGTGGAAAGCCGGCGACAGAATTACCTTTGATTCAACTGTTTATCATCAGGATGATTGGTTCACGCTCAAGGGATTATATAACCTGAGCGACAACAGGGAGGTGTTCGGAGTATCTCCGGGAACCTATAAACGCAATGGAGCTTTTGCAGAGTATCTTGCTGTTCCACAGCATATTCTGTATAAGATTCCTGAAAATGTGACCTTTGAACAAGCTGCAATGGTGGAGTCTGTTGCCGTTGCCTTGCATAGCATAAATATTTCGGGACTTGAGCCTGGAAACACTACCGTTGTAATCGGAGCAGGTATGATTGGCGTTTTTGTTATCAAGCTCTTAAAAATATCCGGTGCATCATGCATTATTGCAATAGATATCAGCGAGAAACAACTGGAGAGAGCTGAGAAAGCAGGTGCCGATTATACTTTTTTAGCAGAAGAAGATAATCTCATTGAGAAAATTAAATCTGTCACAGGAAACAGAGGGACAGACATTGCATTTGAAGCTGTCGGGAAAAATCCTTCTGCTAATCTGGCATTCGAAGCTGTAAGAAAAGGAGGCAAGATTGTCCTGATTGGCAACATAACCCCCGTAATCGAATTTCCGCTTCAGAAAGTAGTGACCAGTGAATTAAAAGTTTCAGGAAGCTGTGCAATTTGCGGAGAATATGAAGCGGTTTTGAATTTCATAAAGATGGGAAGGATATGTGTCGATGATCAGATCTCAGCAGTTGCTCCGCTTTCAGAAGGTGCCGCCTGGTTTGAAAGGCTTTATAAAAACGAAGAAGATGCGGGTAAAGTAATCCTTGTCCCATAATAATGTTTTGATGCCTGAAAAGATTTATAAAATATCAATTGCAGGATGCGGTAAAGTTGCTCACCTTCATGCAAAGGCAATACAGAATATTCCAAATGCCCGACTTTCAGGGGTTTGGAGCAGAACTCCCGAAACAGCAAAAGATTTTGCTTCACGATATAAAACAAGAGCTTATTCAGGTATAAATCAGATGGTCATCGAAAATGAGATTGATCTGGTTATAGTCTGTACTCCGCATCCTTTTCACCGGCAACCTGCAGTAGAAGCAACCGAAGCTGGCGCTAATATATTGGTAGAGAAGCCTTTAGCTTCTGATTTACAGGATTGCGATGCGATAATCAATGCATGTAAAGTAAGGTATGCTAAGTTGGGAGTGATCAGTCAGAGAAGATGGTACCCGCCTGTTATCAGAGTTAAAAAGGCAATTGAGGCAGGAAAGATAGGTAAGGCTGCTCTCTCATCTGTGACATTGTTAGGATGGCGCGATAGAGCTTACTATGATGCCGATGCATGGAGAGGCAAATGGCAGACTGAAGGAGGAGGAGTTCTCGTTAATCAGT
>JAPLEC010000253.1 GCA_026391515.1 Bacteroidia bacterium
TTGTAATAAAGGTAAGTTCATCAAGACACTTCTTTTTGCCGGGGGGTTACATAGTTTTATGCCCACTGCCTCCTGTTTTTACCAGCCAAAGTCTCAAAACTCACTTTCACTCTCACACTCACACTGGCAACAGGATATCTAACAAATCCAGCAAGATCAATACTTTGCGGGATTTTGTATTTATGATGTTGACGCCTGCCTGCATCGCCTTCTCCGCCGGTCGGCGGATTCGGCGGAGCAAGGCCGGCAGGCAGGAAATTGGTGACGGGTTTTATTTTTAATTTCAAGAAACTGTACTGGTGTTTTGACAATATCATTATAAAAGTCTATTTTTTATACTTAATTTTAGTTTTATGGACTAATCAGATTAAATTACAGGTCGAACGGTTGTGGAAATTGTCATTATTATTATAAGTTTTTGTAATTAATTGCTATAAATAAAATTCAAATAAATGAGGAATAAATTAATATTCGCCTCTTTTCTGTTAGTTACGGCTTTTATTCTTTCATGTCATCAAGGTCCGAAGATAAAGAAAGCTGAAAAGACATCAGACAGTACAGCTGTATTACCCTTTGACTTGGTTACAGATGATCAGGTTTCGTTCATTTCAGGTATAGCTAACAGTAAAAGAGGGTGTCTTTTAAAACTTGATTCAGTGATAAAATGGACCCGGTATGCCAGCGAACTCGATAGACTATTATCCTATGATAATTCTAATCGTTTAAATAAAATGAAGGCATGGGCGGACAAGGAATTACTGAATAACAAAAGTAACACAACTGTCTTTTATCCATTTTCAGGTCCTGATTTTTTAAATGCAAATATCCTTTATCCTAATGCTGACCAGTATATTATGATGGGTCTGGAGCCTATAGGATATCTACCTGATATCTGCAATATGCGTCCGGACTCAGTAAATAGTTATCTGGATGAGATTAAAAAATCCATGAGAGATACATTCAATCACAGCTATTTTATTACATCAAGAATGAAAGTTGAGATGAAAAAGACTAAAGTAAATGGTACAATTCCATTGATGTCGTTTTTCATCAAACGAACGGGCCATCATATTATCTCTATTCAAAGAATAGGTGTAGATTCTTCAGGCAAATGGCAAATTGTTGATAGTCTAAGAAATACAAAGAATATTGTTCCGGGAGTTAAAATAGATTTTCTTTCATTATCCGGGGAAAAAGTGCAATCAGCTTTTTATTTCAGAATTGATATTTCAGATAAGAATTTGGGGAAAAACCAGGGCTTCAAAAAATACCTGTCCCAATTACCTCAATCCAGAACATTTTTAAAAGCCGCATCGTACCTTATGCATCATGATAGCTTTAGTATAATCCGTTCTATAATATTCGATATAAGTTCTACTATTCTCCAGGATGATTCAGGTATTGCATACAAGTACTTCGATCAGGCAAAATGGGACATAAAGTTATACGGAAAATATTCAAAACCGGAAAATGAATTCTCTAATATCAGTGAACCAGATCTGGTGAAAGCATATAAACACTCTACATTCAGGCCATTACCATTTAACCTGGGATATAACTGGGGAACTGACCATACCAGTATATTATATGCAGTAAAAAGATAAATGAACTTTTAATTTTTTCATTTGCCTCAGTTGCCAGGTCGCATCAAAATTCGCTTTATTACTAATATACTGCATACTATGTTGTAAATTTGATCTTATATTAATATTGGCAGAAGAAAATATGTTATGTGTTAAAGAAATATGAAAAATAATTGGAAAAAGGAATGGGAAGGAATTTACTAATTGTTTTTAACTGCCTTGTATTATCACTGCTTCTTATTTCTAATTGCACAAATGAACCAGGTAATATCGCTATTTCTTCAGATCAAGTAAAAATAAATTTCGCTGTGAGAGGAAAGAGTAGTCCGGCACTCGCTTTTGTGCATGGTTGGAGTAATAATAGAAATACCTGGGATGATCAGGTTTCTTATTTTTCACAAAAGTACAAAGTAGTAACTATTGATCTTGCTGGTTTCGGAGGATCCGGCAAAATTCAACCTCCTTCTCGAAGAGAGCATTCAACAATTTACAAGGGTTGTTAAATTTCCTGTTGACGGAATTGGTGGCTGATTTTGTAACTAGTTAACTATCAGTATTTTATCAGAAGAATATCTATATCATCAGGATCCTCCGATGTATTGTTGCCTTTTAAAGCTCCCAACCTTTACGATATTCCCTGACGAGATATTTATTTGCTTCGGGAGAATTGGTAATTTTCATATTTACAGGATCATACTCAACCCGTTTTCCTGCCCGTAATGACACTGCACCAAGAAGAATGGTCTCCGTGACAGGTCCGGCATATAAAAAGCTTCCGGGTGACTGAGTATTGTTTTTGAAAGCGTTTATCCATACATCGTTTTTATCTTGTCCTGACGGTTCCTGAATGACTTCTTCTATAATAGTCATCTTATTATTGATATATAGTAACGGTTTTTCTCCCATGAATCCGCAGATTATTTTCCCCTTTTCACCGACGAACATCAGCCCTTCTCTTTCCAACGGTAATCCTTCAGCGCTTAGCTCCGGAGGAGTGGATGGTTTCATACCTCCGTCGTACCAGAAAAGATCAAACGATGGCAGTTCTGCCATAGCCGGAAATTTAAAACGGATGATACATGATAATGGAAATGCAACATCATTTTTAACTCCCACAGCGACATTATTTTGGAGTGTGCATGTTGTTGTAGCGTATGATTCAGCGCTGATCGCAGGTTTGTTTATCCCAAGTGTCAGAAAAAGCGGGAAGAGACTGTAGTGTCCCATATCTGCGATACTTCCTCCGCCAAAGTCGTACCAGCCGCGGAAAACTGCATGAGTATAGTTTGGGTGATATGGCCGGTCAGGAACAGGCCCCAGCCATAAATCCCAGTTAAAGTCCTTTGGAACAGGTGGTTTATCAACAGGATTGGATTGCCATTGAGGCCATACAGGTCTGTTGGACCAGTTGTGGATCTCCCTCAGCGTACCAATCTTTCCTTCATCGATATACTTCTTAATTGTATTATACTCCGGCCTCTTGCTCCAGGCTAAAAGATGTGTACTTAAGCCTGTTTTTCCGGCTGTATCAATTGTAAGTCGTGCCTCATACATACGGTTCGCTATCGGCTTATGGGTAACAACATGTTTCCCTTTTTTTAAGGATGCTATAGCGACAGCTGCATGAAGATGATCGGGCGTCATGATCTTAATTGCGTTCAGATCTGTCTCTTTCTCTAACAGTTCACGAAAATCCTCATACGAAGCACATCCTTTGTATGTTCCTGAACTTTGAGATTTCCCATAGTACTTTTGGACAAATTCCTGGCCGATGTCCCGTCCTCCCGGAATCCCTTTTATCGCTTCACCCCAGGAATTATCCCCTAATGCCGATCGTATACTGTCGCGTATACTGTTCGGAGACCAGTCTACATAATCTGTAGTGTATTTGTTGGGGTCGCAGACAGCAACTATCTGAAGTGCGGGATTTGAGATCAGAGAGGTCATCTCTCTTAACCCCTGGGTACCACAACCGATATATCCCAGTGTGATCTTATCGCTTGGAGCCACGAAGCCATGTCCTCCCAATACTTGCCTTGGTACAACAGTAAATGCCAGTGATGCAGCAGCTGCTGATCCCAGGAATTCACGACGGTTGATTTTTTTTGAGCGTGCCATCTTTTTTAAATATTTAAAGTCATTGTTAAAAACACTAAAAATTTTACATTATCGTACTTACTTAATATGCGAGATTATGAATGTAAGCTGCACTTTCTTTAAAAGTTTCCGGTTCCATTTCCACAAAGATATTTTTCACTCCGCCCGTTTTGGCAGCGGTAAAAAATTCCTTCCAGTCGACAATGCCCTGACCTACCGGCACTGCTTTCTTTTCAACCGCAGACCAGTCAGCCAGATGAGCAGAAATAAACCTGCCGGGGTATTTCGTAAAGTATGTCGACGCTTTATATCCCAGGCTAATGACTGCTACCTGAAATTGCATCTTAATGGCATCCGGATCGAACTGGTCCATCAGGACATCATAGATAAGCTTTCCGTCAATTTGTCCGAATTCCATATGATGGTTGTGGTAGCCCAGCCGGATCCCGGCTTTTTGAGTATTAACTCCCATCTTATTCAATTAATCTGCAGCTTTTATCCAGTCGCTCATGGCAGCTTCTTGCGGCAGTCCGAAACTCGAGAGGATCATCTGTGTCTGGCCCGATTCCAGTGCAAATTCAATACGTTCATCCAGATGGTCTCTGAGTTCATTCATTCCATAATGTGAACTCCTGCAAATAAGTCCGGCATCCCTGATTATCTGCTTCATCTCCCTGGCCTTCAGGCTCATAAGGGGACCGAAACCTGAAGACTCATATCCCGGCGGAGAGCACATTTCAACGCTTTGATATCCCAGCCCTGCCATCATTTTTAATGTTCCCGGAAAATCTTTGACAAGCTGATCCCTCACGGTCCACACCTGGAATCCGACCGGCATTCTGACGGATTTATAGATCGTCCCGGCATTAAGATCCATTAGAATCCGGGGAGCAATGACAGCAGATCCTATTCCCATGACGCTTCTGCTTAAAAATTTTCTTCTTGACAGTTTATTCATAATGCTGATATTTTATGACATCTTCATTAAAGATATTGAACTTAAAAGATGCTTGCTTCTAAAGTACTAATTTATACACCGGATGTCAAGCAAATAATAAAGAAAATTGGAAAGCTTAAAGAATTCAAGAAAAGTAGCCAGGCAGGGAATTGGTAACGGATTTTGTAACATATACATAATCACACAAATACAAAATTGATAAGGTTATATTATTATACTAAGTATAATTGATGTAAATTTGACAAATACAAAGCATTGGTTTTAATAAGATAAAATTAGGAATAATAAAACTTCAAAAGCCATGGCAATAAGGAAACCAAAGAAAACTCCTGAGAAAGGGGAAGCAGTAAAAAGTAAGGAAGTTACTACCAGTAAATCCGAACCGAGAGAAGAAGAGATTCGTGAAAAAGCGAGAGAAATCTACTACGAGCGTATTGCCCATGGGGGACATGGAACTGCAGAAAGCGACTGGCTTGAAGCAGAAAAGCTTTTAAGGAGTTCAAAGAAATAATTGATCTTAGAGTGATCAATTGACCGGAATATGCGATTAATTTTCGTAGTATTTTTTCTCAATATACTCTGCTATTTCCGGATGTAATTGCCCTGAAGAATTAAGATTTGCACTCCATCCAAATGTTCAGGAAGAACATATGGATTGTGCATACCAAAGGCATTAAATCTATATCTTAATAAAGTTAGTTTTTCACTTATTCATTGAATTCAATTACTTATTTATCAAAGCTTTAACCTCATTATATAATTTGTAATTTATATTACACCAATCGAAAGGTTCCCTGACATACAGATCAGAGTGGTGTAGATCAGACCTTACCTGCATTTTGTTAAACATTCCTGTTTCAGTACCATAATAAATAACAACGGGTTTGTTGGTTGACAGAAGGAATTCAAGAGTTTCTAGAAGTAAATCATAATCACCATTACAATACATTAAGAACCTGTTCATATCATGATTATCAAGAAATGTGATAAGATAATAATCTTCAGGATATTTGCTGAAATGCTTTTTGATTTTATACCTAAATTCATTGTCAGAGGTAAATCCTTTCCCTTTCCTGACAGCCTCTATGATGATTTCATTCAGTCTGAAATCAAGAATCCCATCCATCTCACCATAATACTCTTTCTGCAGGCTTTCCTGAGAAATTCCGAAAATTTTATGAAAAAATTTATTTCTGATATTAATGGTTTCAAAATAAGCTGAACTGATTCCTGCGCCCCATGCTTCACCGAAAAGCACACAATTCGGATAGCTGGCTTTTATTTCATTATAAAACCGTTTCCAGAATTTATGGGAGGGACCAATTACATGATCAATCCGATAGCCATCGATTCCTAAAGAAAGCCAGTACTTTGCAATTTCAATAATGTAATCCCGGGTATCTGGATTGTTCAGGTTCAGTTTTGCAAGTTCCTTTACATTTAAAAAGCAGAGATAATCATTGGGCCAATTTTTAAAATAAAACCAATTGTAATATTTGCTGTTCCTGTTATACTTTGCTTCAATAAAAAACGGGTGTTCAACAGAGCAATGATTGGGAACAATATCCGTTATAATCCTGAGAGAATTTTCATGCGCTTTTTCGATGAGAATCTCCAGATCATCGATTGAGCCAAAATGTTTGTCTACGGTCTTGTAATCTAAAATGTGATAACCATGATATTTATTTGTCTTGCAAAACGGAGATAACCAGATAGTATTAACTCCCAATTCCAGTAAATAATCCAGTCTTTCCGTAATTCCTTTAATATTTCCACCCAGAAAATCTGGTTTGTTTATGGAGGTATCTGCACCAGAAAACCTGTCAATCAAAATCTGATAAATAATTGCATTTTTAAACCATACCGGCTTCATTTTGACAGATTACATGATTTGATTAACAAAACTGTTGATTTTGATATAATGATTAAAATTATGCAATTTAAAATAGCTTTGTCGAACTTTTTAGATCATTATTTACAGTCTGCACCAATATTCCGGCTCATTCATAATATCAGGTACAAAAGTCGGACAATCAGAATACTACATAATGATTCTTGTAGGACTAGTGGTACCATTTCTTTAAATCAAAATCCCGCAAGATCAGCGATTTGCGGGATTCTTTGTTTAAAGGGGGACGCCTGCCTGCATCGCCTTCGTCCCGAGTACTCGGGACTTCGGCGGAGCAAGGCCGGCAGGCAGGGATTCGTTTGATCTATACTTTGAAACTGCAATAATTTAGTAAAGAAAATATCAATGATTAATTTTAACTGATAATTTATAAATTTAACATAAACTGATTATTATGAATTTTTTTAAAAATCAGAAAAGTAAGAGTTTAGAAAAACATTGCCGGTATTCATCTTTATCAGGAGTATTTCTTTTTGAAATATTGATAACCTTCTGTGGTTACTCCCAGATAAGTACGGATTCACCAGGGTCAAACACAAATGCAGGTTTTGGCTTATTGCCTGTTCCCCAGAAGACATCTTTTTCAGGCAGGGTTTTCCTGTTCACTGATAATTGGATTCTGGAGTCCGGAAGCAATCTTTTGACAGATAGTCCTGTAGTTCAAAGCCTGATATCGGGATTAAAAGAACGTGGGAATATAAAAATAAATTCAAGGTCAAATGATAATAATAATAATCGACACCACCTGATCCGGTTGACTATCAGATCGGGTTCTGTACCAATACCGTTTGCTAATGACTCAACCTGTGCCGGATTAATGGAACAGGCTTACCGGTTAAAATTGAATGCTTCTGAAATTTCTATCAATGCAAATGAATCTGCTGGTTTATTCTATGGAATTCAGACCCTTCTTCAATTATTAAGAACGGAAAATGGAAAGGTATTCCTGCCGGAAGGGGAGATCTATGACTGGCCTGATATGAAATTACGAATGATTTATTGGGATTGTGCTCATCACCTGGAGCGGTTGGAAACATTTAAACGTATCATAAGGCAGGCCGCTTGTTTCAAAATCAATGCAATTGCGTTGAAGCTGGAAGGACATTTTCAATTTGAAAGTGCTAAACCCATAGTTGAACCATATGCATTTACACCAGCTGAGTACCAGGAATTAACGGATTATGCCGAAGATCATTTTATTGAGCTGATTCCATATTTAGACGCACCGGCACATGTTTCATTTATTTTAAAACATCCGGAATTTATCAGCTTAAGGGCTTTGCCTAATTCAAATTATGAGCTCAGCGTAACCAATCCAAAAACTTATGAGCTTATATCAGGAATGTTTGATAACCTGATGGATGCCAACCAGGGTGGACAATATATCCTGCTTTCAACAGATGAGGCTTACTATGTCGGGAAAACTGAAAACGAGAAAGAGGCTGCAGAAGCCTTAGGGGGTAATGGAAAATTACTGGCAGATTTTATTACAAGAATCTCAAATAAACTGCATGAAAAAGGACGAACCGTAATATTTTGGGGAGAGTATCCGCTAACCGCATCTGATATCAATGCATTACCATCTCATTTAGTTAATGGAGAATACAACGAAAACTGGGCCCCGGCTTTTAAACAGCATGGAATTCGCCAGCTTATTTATACCTCAACCCAAGGAGAAGAGCCACTTTTCCCAAACTATTATCCTTTTTTAAATGATACAATTGTTCGTACAAATGAAGAGCCATGGCAACAAGCAATATCAAAAGGTCGCGTTGAAGGTCTGTTAAAAGAAATCTACCCGATTGTTACCGGTAAAAAATTAGACTTTCTGGGAGTTATTGTGGCTGCATGGAGTGATGCAGGTTTAAATCCTGAGACTTTTTGGCTGGGATACGTCACAGGGACTGCAGCCGGATGGAACAATACTCCGCAAACAGCTCAGGAATTAACAGATCGATTCTTTATATCTTTTTATGGAACCAAAATCTTTAAAATGAACCGGGTTTATCAATTGTTGAGTAATCAGGCTGAGTTCTGGAATAATAGCTGGGATCGGGAATCTTCAAAACTACGGACACCAATAATCGGTAATTCCAGGGGTATTTACGACATACCTAAACCTGCCATGGATCAAACCTTGCCTTTTTTGCCAGTCCCTTCCAGCAGGGATCTATCGTTAGACAAAGATTGGAGTGCTGATAATTTCCGGCGTATTCAATCAGGTGAAAGATTTTTAAAGGAGAATGATGAACTTATTGACCTTTTAGACTGTAATATCCGGAATGTTGATTATCAGCAATATAATTTACAGATAATGCATTCTGTTGCTCTGCTTTGCAGACAAAATCTGAATATGCTGATTGATTTACAACGTATCGATAAATTATTAAAACTATCATCAAATGTTGCTTCCACAAATCCTGCTACTGCAATATCCCTCATTGATCAAGCCCTTGATCAGGTAACAGTAATCAGGGACGAGCGCAATAAAGTGTTAAAATCGGTAGTAACGTTATGGTATCAGGATTGGTATCCACGTGTAGCAGAGGCAAATGGGCGTAAATATTTACTCGTGGTTGATGATATTAAAGACCATCTTCCAGGCAGAACAGCAGATATGAGTTACTTGATATATCGGGAGATACATTATCCGCTGGGAGCATGGGCAAAAGAGGTCCTTAAGATCAGAAATCAGTATGCAAAAGAAAATCACTTAAATTCACGGATGGATATACCTGATTGGGAATATTATTAAGAATTGTAAACCTGTTAAGATCAATAACTTGCAGGGCTTTTGTAACGTACACTTTAACAAGTTAAATCACAAAAGACCTCAGTACCTTCTTTTTGTAATTTGATGGAATTTCCTTTTATTTGAGATAAGGTTTTTTAATAATTAAAATAGCTTTATATGATTTCAAAATCCTCACTCCATTTTTGTTTCTTCTTTATTGCATTACTTTTTGGCTCTGAACAAGCTGGTTCTCAGGATAATAACTGGACTCACTTCAGGGGAAGCAATCTGAATGGTATAGCAGTAACTGAAAATATCCCGCTGAAATGGGATGAATCCGGCATAAAATGGAAAATTCAAATTCATGACAATGGCTATTCTTCGCCTGTTGTTTATAACAATCAGATATGGGTAACTACAGCAACATCTGATGGGAAGGAGCTTTATGCTGTTTGCATCAATTTTCAGACCGGGGAAATAATTTATGATATAAAGGTTTTTACTCCCGATGAAGTTGAAGGGAAGCACTCTTTAAATACTTATGCCTCTCCTACACCATGTATCGAAAATGGCTTTGTATATGTTCATTACGGAAACATGGGGACAGCCTGCATAAATACTGCAAATGGTTCAATCGTATGGAAACGTACTGATTTCAAATGTAAGCATGTCCAGGGTCCTGCTTCATCGCCTGTAATTTATAAAAACCTTCTTATTCTTCACTTCGAAGGTACCGATGTCAGGTATATCGTTGCTCTCGATAAATCGAACGGTAAGCTTATCTGGAGAAGTGACAGACCTGCAGAGCCTTATGAACCGTTAACGGAAATCGGCAGAAAAGCATATATAACCCCAATAATAATAAATGTAAAAGGACACGATATGCTGATCTCCAACGGTTCCGCAGTCTGCATAGCTTACGACCCGAATACCGGCAGGGAAATATGGAGGGTGGTGAATGGAGCTGAATCGACAATAGCTATGCCCTTTACAGAAAAAGGAACAGTATTCTGGTACGCCGGATATATGGTTGCCGGTGACGGCACCAACTTTACCGAATTAATGGCGGTTAACCCCGACGGCACTGGCGATATAACCGGTACAAATGTCATTTGGGAAAAACGGGAAGAACTGTCCCGGAACCAATGCCTGACACCTGTTATAAAAGACGGATTGATATATACTGTAAATACCAGGAACTTTCTCATGTGCCTCGATGCAGCCACAGGGGAAGAAATCTGGTCTGCGCGCATGATGTCAAATTATGACGCCTCACCGATATATGTAAAAGGGAATATCTGGTTTTTCTCTGTAAAAGGTGAAGTTCTGGCAATTAAAGCCGGCAGGAAATATGAAGAAGTCGCTCATAATCAAATGGATTCAGGGATTTGGGCAACACCTGCTATTTTAAGAAATTCAGTTATACTGAGAACACAAAGGTATTTGTACAGGATAGGACGGGAATAGGAGAGGGGTTTACCTGAGAAACATAAATCCCGCAAGATCAAAGATCTGCGGGATTCTTTATAAAATTTAAGTATATTTCAGCAAGTTGATTTAAACTAAAAGCCCCCGGAGCTGATTTCCGAGGGCTTGTCTCATTGTATTATCAAATTATATATCGATTTAATTTAAACGTATTATGCTGATCACTTTTCATTCTTTTTCCGTTCAAACAAATGTGCAATTATCAGAGAGATGCCGCCAAAAAGGAAAATCATGGAAAAATATGCAACTTCACTATTCAGTTCGGTTGTTATGGTAAGAATACTGGCTATAAGAACTCCCAATCCTATACCTATAAGAAAGATACCGCATTTAAGAGTTGAAAAGAAAAATCCCTTACTTTCCATGTCAGGCAAGCTGGTGCCTTTTTCAACCGCAATTATTCGTTCCTTTCTTCTTACAAATAACTTTATTACACCATAAAGAGCAGCAAAAACTACTCCTACTATTAAAACACTTCCAATTGATCCCATAATAATAAATTTTTAAAGGTTTACTAATCGTTTGTCATTTCATTTGATGCTTCCATTTTGCATCTGGTTACAAAAAATCGTATTTTTATTTTTGTAACCAAACTTAATCCGGCAGCGTCTAACCTTATATATGAAATGTCCTGATGACACATATTGTATAACCCGGGTTTTACAGGGCAATACAAATGCATACTCTTATCTCGTCGAAAAATACAAACGAATGGCATATACACTTGCTTTAAAACTGGTTCAGGTACCGGAGGATGCAGAAGAAATAGCCCAGGATGCATTTGTAAAAGCATTCCAGGCATTGGGCACTTTTAAAGGAGAAAGTAAGTTTTCGACCTGGCTGTACAAGATTATATACAATGTTTCTATTGCAAGGCTCAGAAAAAAACAATTAGAAGTTATTTCAATTGATGATGACCAAAACAGTGACTTTGATATTTGTGAAACTGATGACTTTTTAACACAATTAGCAATAGAAGAGCAGAATGCTATTGTGCGTTCTTGTATAGATCAGCTTTCTGCCGGAGAAAGAGCCCTGATAACCTTGTATTACATGAATGAGAGCACTGTCAAGGAAATTACTCATATTACCGGGGACACTGAATCAAATGTAAAAATAAAGCTGTTCCGTATCCGTAACAAACTTCGTGGAATGATAAAATACAATTTAAGAGATAAAATTACTGTGGATTATGAAGAATAATAAAACCATAGAAGAAATAACATCCAGGTGGATTAAAAACCTGGGGCCCGACGAACCTTCTGCTGACTTTACTCAAAAGGTAATGCAATCCATCTTGCCAGAAAATCAACCGGCATATACTTCACGACAGAGAAATTACTTTTGGCTAATAGGTCTGATCCCTGTAATTATATTCATTAGCTGGTACCTCTTAGTTATTTTTCATTTGACGGGATATATAGATCACCTGTGGATATCTGTAACTAAGTTTATTCAGCCAGTTTTCAGCGATATCGTATCATTATTTATTCAATTAAAAAGTATAAGTATCCAACCCTCAATCCTGATTAGCTTAATTGCTATTTTATTTCTACTTATTATCGAGGAGTTCGTCGGCAGGACCAAACATTTAATCTGATCATGCATTAAAATTAGAATACTATTAGTGCTACAACTTTAAACCGTAAATCCCGCAAGATCAAGGATCTGCGGGATTTTGATTTTCCGAGGGTGACAGAATTATAGTGGATTATGTAATATTTACAGAATCATTTCTGGATCAGTCACAATAACATGGAAGCCGACAATTATACTCAAGAACTGTTCTACGGCAGTAGAAATAAGGTTAGGGAAGGAAAAAAATTTAAAATTCTTTATACTTATTGAGGTGTAAGCTCTTTTGCAATTTTTGGAATGGGCATCGGCTTGTGTGAATTGCAAATGTGCTTAAACCGCTATTTATATTCACTTGAAATTTAATCTAATTCAGAAATATCGTTTATCAAAGTTTCAATCAGCTCCACTCTATCAGAATCCGAACCAAGTGATAACGTACAATCTATTCCCTCTAAACTATTTCTTATTTCAATTCGTCTAAACCATTTGCCACAATTTGTATCAGC
>JAPLEC010000030.1 GCA_026391515.1 Bacteroidia bacterium
TGTGAACCCGTTCGATTGGAAGCGGGAGTTTCCGCATGGAGGTTTTGATGTAGTGCTTGGCAACCCGCCCTATGTCCAAGCAGCGCTCATAATAGATCACAAAGAATACTTCAAAAATAAGTATTCCACTTTTTCTGGCAATAGCGATTTATATGTGTTTTTCGTTGAGCAAAGCTTTAAAGTATTAGGAGAAAATGGCATATATGGGATGATCATTTCTAATAAATGGTTGAAAGCGGATTATGGACTTAGCCTCCGTAAATACCTTGCCAACAATGTGGATATTTACCAAATATTAGACTTCGGAGAATTGCCTGTATTTGAAGGTGTTGGCACTTTCCCATGTATTATTATTGGGGCACATCATACAGATCAACGTATTGAGACAAAATTTGTCCCTATTAAAGAATTACCGCCGAAACGCGCTATCGAGTCGCAAATTGTTGATTTAGGTTTTCAAATTAGTCTTAGAGACTCTAATGCAAATAATTGGGTACTTGTGCCTAAAGACCAAAAGTCAGTTTTAAGTACTATTAGTAAAGATAACATACTATTGAAAGACTATCCTGGCATTACCACCAGGCGTGGGGTTGTAACTGGTTATAATCCAGCTTTCATAATAGATGATGAGACAAAGAGACGACTGATCCACTATGATATCTCGGCTGCTGATTTAATAAAGCCTTTTGTATCAGGTGATGAAACGAGAAGATATTCCCTCTCTTGGCAGGGAAGATATCTTATATTCACTCGCAGAGGGATTGATATATCGAAATACCCGTCAATACTGAATCACCTTTCTCCGTGGCGTAAGGAACTTGAACCACGCAGAAAGAATACCAAAGACACAATAGGGAGAAAGCCTGGTATTTACAAGTGGTATGAGATACAAGATTCAACCAGTTATTATGAAGAGTTCGATAAACCTAAAATAGTATACGGACAATTCCAAATAGCACCTCATTTTTGTTTTTCGCCTTCAAGCATGTATTTTGGCAGTAACCATTACATGATTGTTCATAACAACACTAGGTTTCTATACTATCTACTTGGTATCCTCAACAGCAAGTTGTATTTTTTCTATATGAAAAGTATTGCAGGTGTACTTGGAGATGCTGATGAGGGCGGTCGTTTGATCTCACAGAAAAGTCATATATTTAAGTTTCCTATTCACGATTGCGACTTATTGGACCCGATAGACAAAGCTCGGCACGACAAGATGGTGAAATTGGTTGAGTCCATGCTGTCTTTGCATAAGCACAGAGCCGCCGCAAAAACACAGGCGGATCAAGAGTTATATCAGCGCCAAATCTGTATGAGCTATACGGACTATCACCGGATGAAATTGCAACGGTAGCAGCAGCTTAAATAGAGCTTACTCCACCACCACATTGCCCTCTCCGGCTATCTCGACAAGGCTTTGCGCAACTCAGGTATATTCGCCCGCGGTCTTCCAGACCGCTGCCACGATCAATGAACACGTTTGTGCCGCTGTACTGCCGCTGAAAAAGTACCGGGCTAACCACGGGAGTGGCCTAAATCATGTCATCAATGGTAATAAATAATGATTGTCCCAATCACGAGCAAAGATTGATTCCCGCCTTACGGATGGCAGCCCTCAATCACCCAATTCGGCGAT
>JAPLEC010000172.1 GCA_026391515.1 Bacteroidia bacterium
ATGATTCGAGCAACACATTGATCATAAGTGTTGCGGGCATAATTGATTTCACTGTAAGGATCTATTACATCAGTAATTATCGGGAAACCCAGCATAGTTCCGTCAGTTCCCATGCCTCCGAATTTCTGAAGGAGATCCCACTCGAAATATGCACGAAGCGCGAATGCTTCTCCCTGTAATCGTGTCTTAATCTGGGTATTATATGGTTCCTTAACCATATATCTGGTATTATAACCCCGCCTGTCCTTCAGGAAAATATTACATTGGGAAATTGATCTGTAATCGCGGTCCCAGTAAGTCTGGAAAGGATCATTCGAGGTAGTCATAGTATTGACGGCATACCTGGCCATAACGTTTGATTTACTGGTAAGAACCGCATCGTCGGTCACTCCGTCAAGGTAGGCCCCCTCATTGTCATTGTAGTTCCGGTACGAGTTACCTACTGAGTAGGCATCGATATTATCATAGCACCTGTTTACCAAACCCTGAACCATGCTCTGGTATTCCCAGATGGTTTCACTGTCGTAGTTACCGTTTGGCCATGGATCGAGGTAACCTTTACAAGAGCTGATCAGAACTATAATTGCTCCAAATAATATAATTTTCTTCGTCTTCATAATTATCATAGATTAGAAATTAAACTTAACTCCTCCGGAGAATGTTCTGAACAAGGGGTAAACTGTTACCCCTGAATTTATAGATTCAGGATCAACATCTTTTACCTTTGAGAAAGTAAGAAGGTTGGCACCTCTCACATAGAGACGTATTCCTCGGCTTCCCATAAACTTGAGCATTTTTGCCGGGATTGTATAAGCCAGCTCAACATTCTGAATCTTGAAATAGCTTCCTTTTGTGAGCCAGAAGTCAGATGTTACAAAGTTATTGTTCACCTTATAATATGTCAGTCGCGGATAAGCTCCGTTAATATTATCATGAACAAAGTTGGAGTAGTTATTGTCGCCCCATCCGTTCCAGTAATAAGCATTTGTAAGAGCAATGTCGTAAAATGCTCTTCCTGCTCCAAGGATAAAGAGATCGAAGTTTTTGTAATTCAGTGTGATGTTTATACCATAGTAGAGGCGTGGATTAGAGTGGCCGATTACTGACTGGTCAATATCATCAACAAAGCCGTCTCCGTTCATATCCTTATATTGAAGGTCGCCCTTGTGAAGTGTGGCGTCAAACAACTGTAATGGTATTCCATTGGCTCCCTGTGCAGCCTCGTCCGATTCAAACTTACCAATGTAAGTATAACCAAAAATTGCATCAGATATTTTTCCTGTTCTTACCTGATAATCATTTCTGTAATCAGGTTCATCATACTTCACTCTGATACCTCTTGACCAGGTTGCATTACCACCCACAGTCAGCATTATGTCACCAAACTTCTGAGCAAAGGTCAAATCACTTCCGACGGCATTGTACCTGGTCTGGTTATAATTATAATATGGCCTTGTTCCGGCATATCCTGCCAATAACGGCAGATTATATTGTATCTGCGAAATAGAACCATCTACAAGCCAGTTATAATAGGTCACACCCAGGGTAAGTCTGTTATCCAGCACTGCTAAATCCAGTCCAGCATTGATTTCTCTCCTCTTTTCGAATGTGAGCTTCGGATTACCCAACCTTGAAAGATAGATGCGGTTGGGAGTTTCAACAGCGGATCCAAACCATGTAAGTGAAGAATTAGCACCAAAATTGGATCCGGAGGAAGATGACCACCTGTCGACATCATACAGGTTCGGGAAGTATGTTTCATTCGCGACAACACCGCCCTGTGCACGGAGCTTGATATAATCAATGAATTTAATGTCGGGCATAAAGCTCTCATCAGATAATACCCAGCTGCCTCCAACACTCCAGTTAACCATATTCCTGTAATCTTTTGCAAAGCTTGAGTTTCCGGAATAGTTAACTGCTGCTTGGATGGCATATTTGTCCTTCAGACTGTACATAAGCGTACCAACAATACTCCGCTGGCGATAGGGCTCTTCAATCCCGTTTATGTAAGAGATTAACTGATGATAAATTGCGTTCAGATCGATGCTGCTGCTGCCAAAAGTTCTGCCATAACTTAATTCCTCAAAAAACATAAAACGCTGGAAATAGTAGTCCATCAGCTTGTAAAGATCTGTCATCTTGGTCAGTGAGTGGCCGGTAAATTTGGTCACGCGATCAAGGGGCTTGACAGCATCCGGATTTTTAACTGAGTAAGCGAGATAATCATTTTCTTTTCCTAATCTGACTGTATTGTGGATGTTAAATCCAAAATAGGTAGTTGATTTAAGTCCCTTGACCCATTTATCGAAATCAAAAGTAAGTGTAAGATTGGAAGCACCCGTGCGTCCCCTGTCAGTATAGTAGCCCTGGTCAACGATATTCCCGACAATGTTGCTGGTATAAAGAGCGCTGACACCATACCAGGGCGTAGCCGGTTTTGTAGTAGTATCAAGCATTGCCCAGACCGGGTAAGCAACCGGAGGTGTATTACGAATATCGGTCAGAATCGATGGAAGCTCCGTCACATTAAGGGTTTCGTTCCCTGTACCTTCTGTGGTATAATCCGAGTCATACCCATAGTTGGGTGAGCGGCGGAAAGTAAGGTTACCATAGAAACCGAACTGAGCTTTTATCATGTCAGTGATCTTTACAGTTACATTCTGTCTTGCCGTTATCCTGTTATAATCTGATTTTGCTCCCAGGTTAATAATATCACCCTCATGTGCATAGCCAATATATGAATAATACTGGACTATGTCGTTTCCTCCTGATGATGACATATTAACCCTCGAGAATGGCATCGTATTGTCGAGCAACATATCTTTAAAATCGGTGCTGGGATATTTCAGGTCATAACTATTATTAAGGGCATATCCTCCTATTGCTTCATGGGAATATGCTGTTGGCAATCCATCGGCTGCCCTGGCTGTGTTCTGCATCCTTGCATAAACAGCTCCCGAAGAAACAAATTCGGGCATTCTGTCGACGATGCTTACACCGCTTTCCAGATCAACATGAAGTATGCGTTCGTTTTTAACTCCCTGTTTTGTTTTGATGTAGAGAACTCCTCCGGTAGCAGCAGGTCCGTACATTGCGTTACCAAGAATGCCTTTCATTAAGGTAACTGATTCAATTTCAGCCGGATCGACGACATACTCCTGTAAATCGGCCGGCACACCATCGACCATTACATATGGCATCCCGCTGAATTTATCAGTAGAATTGTAGCTGTTGGAAAGGCTCGAATACTGCTGGAGTCCTTCGAGTGGGCTCATTCCCGGGCTTCCATCCATCTCCCTGACATCAATCATTGAAGATATGCCCGTAAGAGTATTACGGATATCGGTTGAAGGATATCGGGCAAAGTAAGATCCAGGGATTACTATTTCCGGACCTGAGAGGTTGCGCTTCTTAAGAGTTGTAAAGGGAAGCGGAACATTATCATCGGAAGTCATGTACAGCTTTGCCTGTGAGAGTGTTACAGTAGTATTTTGAAGCAGGTCGATGACAGGTGACACACTTTTCTCAAAATTATGTGCAGTAATTGTCACAACATCATCAGCATAGCCTTTTAATGATACTGAACCGTTTGCATCGGTTACAGCATGGGTTATGCCTTCACCCACTACTACATTAGCATCAGGTATCGCCGTTCCGTTAGCATCAACAACTTTCAGAACGACATCGAACAGTTGCTTGGCTTTTTTCTCTTTCTTTTCCTGTCCGCTGACCGGCAATGAGAGAATGGCAATTAGCATGATAAGCCCTGCAAATCTGATTTTTTTATATATATTATTAAATCTCATATACTTTCATTTTAATTGTTCATATTACCAGATTGTATTTGGAACAAATTTCTTCATCTTCAGGGCATCCGCATTCAGGAAAGGCAGATAATACATTCCCTCTTCCCAGGCAGTCTGACGGTCGATCGGAAGCTCAGCCCGTACATACTGGAACCCGGTCGGGTAGGTTGGCGAAACAGTCACTTTGTTAGGAATATTACCTATCAGCTTGCTTCTCATTACATTCGGGAGATCCATCCACCGGCGGATATCGTCGTAATAGGCTTGTGCCTCAAAACCCATTTCCACGCAACGCTCATTCTTAATCCTTGGCCTTAAATCAGCTGTTGTACCTCTATATTCAGCGCGAACAGGCGGCATACCTCTCTTGGACCTGATATAATCAATGGCCCCAATCGCAGTATATGTTGCTAGAGGTGCCGATCCGGTCGGACCGTAAGCTTCATTTGCAGCTTCACCATAGTTTAGATAAAGTTCAGTAAGACGGAATAACGGATCGGAGAATATAATCGTGCCGCTGTATTGATTTTTCGTACTGCCATTTGCCCAGATTTTCCTTATAATGTATCCGGTGTATGACCTTCCGGGCCACGAAGTAACAAGCAGTTCGGAAGGTGTTCCGTCCGCATTCATATAAATTAGCGCAGTATTTTTTGTAGGTCCGGAAGCAGCGCCCCATCCCTGGCAAGGGCTCCCGTTATAAATAACATCTGTTGCAAGCCGAGGATCCCTACCTATGAAAGGATTCTGCTCATTGTATTCACCTGCAGTAGTTGCAGCAGCCCTGTCGGCCTCAGTAACCAGGGGTCTTCCGGTTATTGTCTCGTACCTGTCAACCCAGTTTTGAGTCGGATGAATCCCTGAAGATGAGGTATGCGCCATCATGACACCATTAAATATAGTTGCAACTGATCCACTTCCACCGCCCCAGTTCCAGCTCTGACCTCCCATTGTACGTGTCCAGATACTCTCTTCACAAACATCTTTACCATAATAGTTGAGATGGCGGTCAATACCGCTAACAAGGTCGGTAAGAGGCAGGATAATAACTCCTTTCGATTCAGCCACCGTAATAGCATCCCATGCTGCTATTGCTGCTTTTTCCCAGTCAGCTGTTCCGTTCTTGTTGTTAAACGGACTTGCTGCATAGAGAAGTACTCTTGATTTAAAAGCTTTGCAAGCCATACCGTTCGGACGGTACATTTCGAAACCCGAATAGTTCAATGAACCGGCAACACCGGGCATCGGATCCCTGCGTACCTTATCGCATAATACAAAGCAATCATATGCGGAATCGATATCCGCTACAATCCTGTTCAGGTAGTCGTTATTCCCCATACGTTCCAGATCCCATTGATCGTCCAGCCCAATGACATAATCGATGTAAGGGAAGGGTCCCCATAATCTGAACAAAGTAAAATGCAGGTAGGCTCTTAAAAAATAGGCCTG
>JAPLEC010000293.1 GCA_026391515.1 Bacteroidia bacterium
ATATCAGAAGTAAATTCATAAGTATCAACCAGATAGTTTGAATTCCAGTCGTGCTTGTGGTTCAGAGCAATACCGGAAAGAGCGTAAATAATTGTCAATCCGGTTATAAGATATCCTAAATCGCGGTGGGTAACACGGTTCAACTTTGAAAGGTTCATTTTTCAGGAATTAAAAAAGGTCAGAAAAACCTGACCTTCTAAATAATTATTTAAAATATCTATTTTACAACAGTATGCTTGTTATAGATCATCATAAGATCTGCAAGCACAGTTTGTTTTGCAAGAGCAGTTTCAGTTTCACATTCGGCTGCTGATTTTTTTGTTGAATCACTACAAGCCATTCCTGATTTGGTTGTCGAATCACAGCAAGCTCCGGCTTTCATCTCCATGTTCATTTTTCCTTCAGAAGGTTTCTCAGCGGTTACGACCCTTTCAATACGACCTTCAACGGAGATTTTGCTTCCGAGAAGCTCCATCGGGAATTTGGGAGTGTTTTCGCCGGCAGAAACATAAAGCATAACATCAGGGTTATCACCAACAATGAACATCTTTTTGCCGGTATGAGGACAAACATGTACTACTTTACCTTCAACAATTATATTCTTATCAATATAGTTTCCCGGATTTTCAACGAGAGCTGTAAATTGAACATTTACAGCTTGTTCTGCTCCTTTTGTTTTATCGGAGACCTCTTTACCGGATTTGTTACTGCATGCTGAAATTAAAAAAACTGCAATAACGAGAGAAAATATTCTTCTTGTCATAATAATTTATTTTTTTTGTTAGTTGATTATTAATTAAAAATTCAGGATGCGATTATAATAATTTTCTTTTATATGAGTGTCGGGAACCAAAAATAATTTAGATAGAGATTCCTCGTCCGCCAGTTGGCGGACGAGGAATGACAAGTTATTAAAGGCTACAAAGGTGGAATAGAGGCGATTTGCTCAAGCAAATCGCCTCTGTTCCATCCCCCCTAAAAAAATAAAGTGTAATTCCGAATGAATCCCGCTTTGCGGGAGAAATGAGGAATCTCAAACTTATTAAGCAGGTTATTTAATAAAAAACTGATTTATTCATTTTCCACATTAATCTTGAATGCCAATACTCAAAATCTTTTTATAAAACGGATTAATTATATCAAAGTGTCTTTTTTCTTCTAAACCAATTCTTAAAAAAACTTAAATAATTATACAGATATCGTGGAATATCTAACTTTGACATGTTGTCTATACTAATGTTATTCAAACACCAAAAATTATGAATATGAAAAAAAATGTTAAAAGTTTACAGATTACATTATCAGTAATGATAATTCTTGCTTTTCTGTGCATGCCACTGGCATTAAATGGTCAGGCTGGAAAAGTTAATTTTTCAGGTACATGGGCATTAAATGCTGAGAAAAGCAATCAGGGACAGCAACCTCAGGGCCAGCCTCAGGGCCAGCCTCAGGGACAACCACCTCAGGGCCAGGGTCAGGGACAAGGTCAGAGGGGCGGTTTTGGCGGTGGCAACTTTGTTGCAAAACAGGAAGCTAATCTTCTTACTGTGGATCGTACAAGAGGCGACCAAACCTTTACTTCTAAATACACGCTTGATGGAAAAGAGAGTATTAATACAACAGGAATGGGTGAAAGCAAGTCAGTAGCTACATGGTCGGCAGATGGCAAAGTCCTTACAATTGTTACAAAAAGTACTATGGATCGTAACGGGCAACAGGTAACTATTGAAACTAAACAAGAATGGTCACTGACTGATGCAAATACTCTTTCAGTTAAAAGTACTAGACAATCACAAAGTGGCGAACCAAGAGTGTCGACAATGGTTTATGATAAGAAGTAAGAAACTGATTTTCAGATAATAAAAAAGGGCTCATCTTGAGCCCTTTTTTATTATTTCTACTCCTGTCAGCTTGAATTTCGCGGGATTATCTGGTACAGCAACATAAAGTAATGTTCCAGGCTCCAGCCCCTTTTCAATTATTACATTTTTTTCATTCGATTCTCCCAGAATCACAGCCTGTCTGAATCCATTCTTTGTATAAACAAACGGGATGCTGTCAGTTCCGGTATGAACACATTCAGTCGGGATATATGTTACGTTTTCAAACGTTTTGATCATTATTTTATTATTTGTTGTCATTGATGGTCTGAGGTTATAATCCGAGCCATCAATTTTTATTTGAACCTCAAAGACTTTTGTATCGGTATTTGGTAGCTTCTCACCAATATTTGCTACAAAACTGACATATCCATTGTATGATTTTGATGGAAAAGCATCGATAGTTATGCTGACGGCCTGTCCGATCTTCACTTTGCTTATTTCAATTTCACTGACATAAACTTTTGAAATCATTGATGAAAGGTCAGGCAAAGTGGCAACAACACGATCCATAGCATCGATCATTGATCCTACCTTTCTTTTTCTGCCCAGCCTGTTTTTCTTGTAGATTATCATTCCTGAGGAAGGAGCATAGATGGTAAAACCAGCCAGCACCTCTTCATAATCATTTACTCTTCTTTGTATTCTGGAAGTCCAGTATCTAAGGTTACTGACATTGACCCTGGTCTGTGCCTGCTGTAGTTTATAACTTCTCTCTAACTGTCCAAGCACCCTTTGAGCCTGGTCGAGATTAATCTCAGCCTCACGAATGGTTGGTGCAGATTCATATTTAGAGTTGCGAAGAGTTATTTCAGCTTCCCGGACTGTATGCGTCTGATTACTTATCTGGTCTCTTATGTTATTCATTGTCAGTGCTGTATCAAGCAAAAGCACCTCAAGCTGAGTTTGCAGTGATGTTAACCTTTCTCTGGCATCTTTAAGAGAGTTTTCAAGTTCAGTTCTGTCGAGAGTTGCAACATAATCACCCTCATTTACTGTAGTACCTTCAGGAATAAGATCAGTTATTTTTATGTTCGTCGAATGAATATCCCTTCCCTGTGAAAATGCAGGTCCTTTTATATCGATAGAATTTTCTGCAATTAATTCACCAGTGGTCAGTATAGTTATTTCAAATTTACCTTTATTAACTTCAGTAAACAGACCCGCTGTTTCACTCCTGGAAACGATCTTATTAAAGATAATCAAACCGATTATTGTAATAACGACAATAATACCTGTTATAACCAGCGTTTTCTTCATTTACGGATAAACGAAATGATGTTTAATTTATTTCCGGCGATGAAAATATGAAAAAAAGTAATCTTAATTTGACCAGACCTGCTTTTTTAACTTATATTAACATCAGGTTAAAATCCGTTAAGGTGCATATAAACTGTCGGAATCAGGAGAATAAATCCGAGTATTATCAGAATGATCATTAAAGGAAGAATCCATCTGAACCATTTATCATAAGGTATTTTGGCAACACTTAATACTCCCAGAAGAACTCCGGAAGTGGGGGTTATCATATTTGTAAAACCGTCGCCAAACTGATAAGCCATTACAGTCGCCTGACGCGAGACACCTATCAGATCAGAAAACTGAGACATCATAGGCATCGTCAGAGCAGCTTTTGCAGAACCCGACGGCATTACAAGGTTGATAAGATTCTGAACAACGTACATCATGCTTACAGCTGCCATTCTGCCCATCCCTGTAATTGATTCAGAGAGCTTGTAAAGCATTGTGTCAATTATATTTCCATTATTCAGAATTATGATTATACCACCTGCCAGACCGACAATTATTGCTGCTGACTGGATATCTTTTATACCATCAAGAAAGAGCTTTGTTATTTTATTAGCTGAATAATTCATAGAAATGCCTGTAGCCAGTCCCATTGCAAAAAATAGCGTGGCAATTTTCATAATGTACCAGCCATAACCCATGACACCTGTAATGAGAATAAGAATTGTTATAAGAAGTATCTGCAGAATAAAGAAATGGACTGATTTTCTGAGACTCAGATATCCTGTCAATGCAAACAAACCTGTAATAAAAGGTATTGCTGGGAACGGAATTGTATTTCCTCCGATTGCAATTCTGGTAATAGGATAGAGCCATGAGAATATTCCAAGAATCACTAATAGAATACCATACATTATCCATGCAGAAAGCGGAGTATGATATACAATCTTTGAAGTATCAGATTCACGACGATCGAGCCAGTATTTGTCATCTTCTGCCACTTTTGAAAAAGATTGATTCTTCTTAACTTTACGGGCATAACGCAGAACAAACCAGAAACCGGCCAGGTTTATTATTATCCAGCAAAACATCCTGTACTCAATACCTGAAAAGAGTGGCAGATTTGAGATTCCCTGGGCTATTCCTATTGTAAAGGGATTAAGTATGGCGCCAGCAAATCCAAGTGCAGCTGCAACAAAGCAAAGTGATACACCTACAATCGAATCATAACCCATCGAAATTGCAAGCGGAACAAAGATTATTACAAAGGCAATAGTCTCCTCGCTCATGCCAAAGACTGCTCCGAAAATGCTGAACATTGTCATTATCAGTATGAATATCAGGTTATCCGCTCCAATGCCTGATATAAGTTTGTTATGCTCTATTCTTTTACTGAACCTGAGAAATGACTGAATAGCTACGTCAATTGCTTTGCTTTCGTTCATGATCCAGAAAGCTCCGCCAATGATGAGGATAAAGACTATTATATTAGCCTTATCGACAAAACCATCGAAAAGGGCAGAAAATATCTGCCAGGTTTGCGGATTCCTGTCAATGTAATGAAATGACCCTGGAATTACAACACTCCGGCCGATCCCATTAACTGTAACTACCTGTCTGTCAAATACTCCGCCAGGGATTACCCATGTTAGTACCGCAGATAAAACAATTATGCTGAAGACAATTACATATGTATGAGGAATCTTTTTAAGCATGTTTATTTTTTTACCAATGAGTTACAAGAAGTGAGACACGGAGTTGACACGGTTTTAATGCTCCGTGAAACTCCGTGTCAGCTCTGTGCGACTCGGTGGTTGAATTCTTTATGTTTTATTTCTTTATATTAATTGTAACAGCGTTTCTCTGCAATCCTTTTGATTCTGCTATTACTTTGATGGATCCTGTCGCTCCCTTTTCAGCTGCGACAATGACCAGGCACATTCCGTTATAAGCTTTCCTTGTCTTTGACTGGAACGATTCATGACTTGTGGCATCACCATTATCCGTTGCCACTATTCTGCCCGGACCTACTACGCTGAAGCTGATCTGGTTATTGGTACGTGGCACCAGCAGGTTATTTTTGTCCTCAATTTTTATCGTCACAAAAACAAGATCTTTACCGTCGGCAGTTATTTCAGACCGGTCGGCCAACATTGCAAGCTGGTATGCTTTGCCAGTAGTTTTCACCACATCCTCAGCCCACTTCTGGCCGTTTTTATATGCGATAACCTTTAGTTCTCCCGGTTGATAAACGACATCATCCCATCTGAGTCGGTACTCAAATTCTCCTTTTTTCTTCTTTCCCAGAGATTTGCCGTTAAAAAATAGTTCAGCTTCATCGCCTGAAGTATAAACAAATACCGGAGTTACCTGTCCTTTTCTTTCGGGCCAGTTCCAGTGGGGCAGGATATGAACCATCGGAAAATCAGGTCTCCATTTTGACTGGTATAGATAAAAGCGGTCCTTTTTAAACCCCGCAAGATCAAGAATACCGAAATAGCTGCTGCGTGAAGGCACTTCAGTAACACCTTGTTTCTCAAGCATCTGTTTTGTCTGTTCGTACCTTCTCGAACCTGGTTTAAGTCCTGTCAGGTCGCCGCCGTAAGGTGTCGGTTCTCCGATATAATCAAATCCTGTCCAGACAAATTCACCAAATACACCTGGATATTTATCGTTCATAGTCCACTGCTCATCAGGTAAGGTTGCCCAGGCAGGGTGGGTAAGGTCATATGAACTTACCTGGAAAATGCCGTTGCCCGGGAGATTCTTTTCAATTACACCCTGAACTACAGGAAAGTAATATTCACCTCTTGAGCTTATAGTAGATGCTGATTCGCTTGAATGGAATGGAAGGTTAGCGTTATCCTTAAGCTGGAAAAAAGCATCATATCTTGAAAGGCGGTAGTTAATTCCAAATACATCAAGAGATTTCTGGAAGCCATTCGTTCCGGAATAGTCCCAGTTGCAGCCTGAAGTTACCGGTCGTGTGACATCTTCAGATTTAATAATCCGGTTCAGAGCCAATGCCATTGCAGGTTTATCCTGGTCATTAACTTCATTGCCTATGCTCCATAAGAAGACGGATGGATGGTTCCTGTCGCGGCGGACAAGCGTCCGAAGATCTTCTTCAACCCAGGCACTGAATATCTTATTGTAGTCCAATGGTTTTTTTGGAGTTGCCCATGCGTCAAATGCCTCATCCATTACAAGAAAACCCATTTTATCACAAAGATCAAGGAGCTCGGGTGCAGGAGGATTGTGACTTGTCCGGACAGCATTGCAGCCCATTTCCTTTAGCAGTTCAAGCTGACGTTCTGCAGCTCTTACGTTGAATGCAGATCCAAGGGCTCCGAGGTCGTGATGATTGCAAACACCTTTGACATCAACCTTTTTTCCGTTCAGATAAAAACCATCACGGGCTGTGAAGTTGAGTGTTCTGAAACCAAAGTTGGTTTCTGTAACATCAGCTGCTTCATCTCCTTTCGAAACAACGACGACTATGCGATAAAGCTCAGGATTGTCAAGATCCCAAAGAACCGGATTCTTTACATAAGTACCAAGAATAAAATGGTGTGTGGTTGCTGCAGCGATAACTGCTTTTGCAGAATTTGTTTCGGCAACCTGAGTACCAGTAGACTGCATCTTATTATCAAGCTTATATACAGATGCTTTTACAGTTACAGGTACCGGCTCATCTAGATTATTCTCAACTTCAACCTCTACTGCCAGGCTTGCCTGTTCATTTTTAATCTCAGGTGCAGTACAGTAGAGTCCGTTATGAACTACATGAACCTGTGAGGTTTTTATAAGCCAGACATTTCGATAAAGACCGGCGCCGGGATACCACCTTGAATCCCATTTTTTTGTATCAAGCCTTACTGCAATGATATTCTCACCTCCGATTTTAATATAAGGAGTCAGATCGAGCCTGAAGGAAGTGTAACCATATGGCCAGCCGCCAACATATTTACCGTTGAGCCATACTTCTGAATAGGCCATAGCACCATCGAAATCGATATAAAAACGTTTGTCTTTATCTGAATCTTTAACAGTAAAATGTTTCCTGTACCAGCCAATACCTTTCCATGGAAGCAGACCGGTATCATTTTCGAGAGTATCGCTGAATGGACCCTCGATTGCCCAGTCGTGAGGCAGGTTGACGGTGCGCCAGGTGTTATCATTGAAGGAGGGAGACTGTAAACCCTCCGGCTCCCTGTCATTTGTTGCAGCTTCGTATGAAGCATTGAAGTATTTAATGAATTTCCAGCCTTCATTAAAGGATTCGCGGGTACGGGGTGATAACTGTGAATTTAATATACCTGGAAAGATTATCGCCAGGACAAACAGCATAAAAATAGTTGCAGTAAACCTCTTCATCGTATTAAAATTTTATTGTTAAAAGTAAGAAATAAAATCAAATCAGGTGAGTATAGAGTATATTAAGAAATGGATAAATTAAAATATAATAAACCCATATTTATGACGTTTCTATTATATAGCCTAGCTCATGAAAACTAAGTTTATTCTTACTGGTGCCTTTTTGTGTATTCTCACAGGCTCTCTTTCAGGACAGGATAAAAAGCTTAGCTTCCTTTTTCTTGAATCAGGAGTTGATTTTATAAGTTGTGTGCAGCCTGAAAATGCATACATAAGGGCAGATGTAGATCCGCTTTATTACGAATATGCGGCGGATCGCATAAGAGGCTTAATGTACATCGAATATTTCGGAGTGAAATTTGAACGCCGAATGGTAAAGAACCTATTGGGTGTCTCTGTAGGTTTGCGTTATAACAGAATGATCAGCTCGATTGGAAAAACTTCGTACTGGTCAGATTCTCCTGATTTCTTTTATGTCCATTATAAAGAAGAGAGCACAACAACCGAATATGCTAAGGTAATGGAAATCAACCAGAAATCTCATTATATCGGAATTCCTGTAGAACTCAGAATATATCCGTATAAAGATCGCTCTGTCAATGTTTACTATAAACTCGGAGCTTCATTCAATCTGAAAATTGCTTCACGCATACAGATTGTTTTCAAGGATGATTCCATGAATCCATATGAGTCGGAAGTGGCCGGGATTATTGAAAGTGCTTCACCTTATTTTGCATCGTTTAATTTAGGGATTGGCCTCAAAGTGCGAAAGCTGACAAAACCGGGATTTAATCTGGAAGTCAGTGTTCCTGTTGGGATTGTCATACCCGATCATTCCGGCTTTGTTACACCCCAGACAGGTGGTGGTTTTCAGTTAATGATACGAATGCCTCTGACCAAAACGAAACCCAATGAAAAAACTGATATTAAATAGCCTGATTGGTATATTTATATTATTTATATCATGCAGCAAGGAAACCGAACTTAAGAAATCAGTTTTTATTCCTGATGAGGATTATCCCGATCTTCCGGCATACACAGAATGGGGGTACAACACTTTTGGAGCATATTACGACAGAGAATTATTCATATATAACGAAAGTGAAGTTCCTGTAAAGGCAGTCAATACAGGAGGAAAGACCTCATTTACATTTAAAGGTCAGAAGGGATCATCTGATTATTATTCCTATGATTATACTGATATGTCGTTAATCTTCGATTTCATTGGATTCGCACCTCAGTCATATTCTGATCTTGTAGTACTTGACGATATTTCAGTTGATCTTACTGATCCTGCCTGTAAGGTTTCAGTGTTGATCGATACTTCAAAATATGGAGCTGATATTTTAAATGGAACTATTAACTTCAAAAGAGCTCAGAATTTATTAGTCGACAAGAAAGAAATCGAAGTAATCCTTTCGGGCACTTTTGAGTTTCAGGCAGTAATTAAGGGTGAACCTGTAAGCATTACTTTGGGCAGATTCGATGTAGGAATTGGCCCTGATAATTTCTTCATGTACTAGTCCGGGTTCAGAAGATAAATAAACAGAATTAAAAGTTTATTTAGTAAATTTATCCTCTTACATTATTTAGTACATCATCAGAATGAAAAAGTTTATTTTGGCATGTTACTTTTTAGCTTCCGTGTACGTGCTGACAGCACAATACATTCCTCCGTCACAAAAAGTTTTTACACGGCAGGATACACTCCGCGGATCTATCACGCCTGAAAGAGCCTGGTGGGATCTGAAATTTTATCACCTCGATATTGTTGTTAAGCCATCCGATAGTACAATCTTTGGAACTAATACAGTGGTATACAAGGTATTGAACAGTTCTGATATTATGCAGATTGATCTTCAGCCGCCACTCAATCTTTTAAAAGCTGAGCAAAACGGCAAATCTCTTACTTTTACCAGGGAAGGAAATGTATTCTGGATCCACCTGGCTGAAAAGCAGGAACCTGGAAAGATTTATTCCGTTATCCTGAGTTATGGAGGTAAACCTAAAGTTTCCCGCCGACCGCCATGGGAAGGAGGGATAACATGGAAGAAGGATAAAAACAATCTCCCGTTTGTTGCTTCATCGTGCCAGGGAGATGGCGCAAGTCTCTGGTGGCCTTGTAAAGATCATATGTACGACGAACCCGATAGTATGCTGATAAGCGTGAATGTGCCATCGAACCTTATGGATGTATCGAACGGGAGACTAAGAAGTGTTGTCAAGCATAAGAAAGATAAGACAACCACCTACAACTGGTTTGTTGCCAATCCGATAAATAATTACGGAGTCAATATAAATATTGGCGATTACGTACATTTCTCTGAAGTTTTCCAGGGAGAAAAAGGTGCCCTGGATTGTAATTATTATGTATTGAGAGATAATCTTGAAAAAGCAAAAATTCAGTTCAAACAGGCGCCAATGATGCTTAAAGCTTTCGAGCACTGGTTCGGACCCTATCCGTTTTATGAGGATGGCTACAAGCTTGTTGAGGCACCTTATCTTGGAATGGAGCACCAGAGTTCTGTTACCTACGGCAACGGATTCCGGAACGGATATATGGGGACAGATGTGAGCGGATCAGGATGGGGCGAGAAGTTCGACTTTATAATCGTTCATGAGTCAGGTCATGAATGGTTTGCTAACAGCATTACCTACGAAGATATGGCTGATATGTGGATACATGAAAGCTTCATCAATTATTCCGAGAACCTTTATGTTGAGTATTATTTTGGAAAGGAGGCCGGTGCAGAATATGTGCTGGGTTCACGCCGGAACATCAGAAATGATCGTCCTATAACAGGAAAATACAATGTAAATAATAGTGGTTCCGGAGATATGTACTACAAAGGAGGGAGTATGTTGCATACTCTCCGTCAGATTGTCAGTGACGATGAAAAATGGAGAGGCATTCTCCGCGGGCTTAACAAAGAATTTTATCACCAGGTTGTAAAGGGCTCACAAATAGAGAATTACATAAGCGACAAAATGGGAATGAACCTGAAACCTTTATTTGATCAGTATCTCAGAGATATCAGAATACCTGTTTTTGAGTATTATATTAAAGATAAGAAACTGACTTTCCGCTGGAATAACTGCGTCCAGGGATTTAATATGCCTCTCAGGATATTTGTGTCAGGAGTCGCAAAAAATATTACACCAGGCGTAAGATTTACAACAATCGATCTCGAAACGGAAAATCCTGTAATCGTTGTAGATCCCAACTACTATGTTGCTTCGATGAATATGACCGGAAAGTAACGCCAAAAGGCTCAGAGGCATTAAGGTATTAAGCCCTAAAGCCTTAAAGCCTTTTTACCTTTAAACAATTTTCAGTCTATTTGTTTTTTATCAGAACCGGTTTTCCGAATCCTATTTTTTCAAGAGGTTTCAGCTGTGTTGCAGCATCTCCCACAACAACATAATACATCTTATCCGGAACTATATATTTGTCAGTGATTAACTTATGTTCCCCTACCGTCATGTTTTTAATAACTTCTTCTTCCTTCTTAATATAATCATCAGGAAAACCGTATTTAGTCATCGTTGAGAGCATACCGATCAGGTCGTTATTGGTTTCAAAATTGAGAGCATCTGACCTTAACATGCAATTCTTAATAAATTGAAGATCGGCTTCAGAAATGCCATTCCGGTATTTTTCCATCTCATCCTTGAATATTCTGACAGATTCGAATGTGGCATCTGATCTGACACTGCTGGAGGTAACAAACGGGGCAGGTATTTTCATTTGCTGGAAATAGCTTGAAGCTCCATAGGTATATCCCTTTTGTTCACGGAGTATCTGATTCAGAATACTTGTAAAAGCACCACCAAGCCTGTAATTGACGAAATTTGCCTTTACGAAGTCAGGATTATCTCTCGACATTGCCGGGTAGCCTATGCTGATCACCGACTGACGCGATCCGGGGATATCGACAAAATAAATTGTCGATTTTTCGGGTGCTACCGGTTCAGGATATTGGTTGAAAGTAACTTCCCTGGATTTCCATTTCAGGGCTAAAGGTTTCAGGGCTTCCATAACTTCTTCCTCCGATATATTTCCTGCTACAAGTATTTTTGTGACAGTCGGAGAAAAGTTTGCATCATAATAAGCTTTTAAATCGTTTATGGAAATTTTATCGATCGATTCTTTGGTGCCTCTTGTATCGTAGCCGAAAATATGGTTCGTTCCATAGAGTAATTTATTAAATGTCAGGGTGGCGACGCTTCTGGGCTGAGCTTCCGACTGTAAAATATAATTTCTGGCACGTGTCTGTGCTATGTTAAATTCAGCTGAGTCCCATCTTGGTTCAAGCAGGATTTCTTCCATCAACGATACAGTTTTTCCGAAATTTCTGGATAATGTATTTGCATTCATAGTCATCTCTTCCCTGCCGGTTGACATATAAATGCTTGAACCGAGAAGCTCAATCTCTTCTTCCAGATCTTCCGGTGTTTTGTTTTTGGTTCCCTGCGGAAGGACACCTGCTAC